>NZ_VTFZ01000021.1:0-1283 GCF_009676995.1 Enorma shizhengliae | reverse complement strand
GGGACCGCGGACAAAAAGTTGGACGCCCGTCGGGCGTCGGAACGGAGGTCCGCATGCACTCCAGGGAGACCGTCGAGCTGTTCCTGCTCGGGATCGACGACGGCATGTCGACGAGAGAGGCCTCGGAGCTCGCGGGGATAGCCCACCGGACCGGGAAGGGCTGGGCAGCGGGCGCGCTGCCCCACTCGTATACGGGGCGGCCGCGCGCCCGGCGTGGTACGATGGCGGCGACGAGAGGCGCCGAGGAGGACCCCGTGACCGAGGACGAGAGGGCGGCGTACGAGGCCGCGATGACCGAGAACATGCTGCTCAGGGCGGTGTTGGACGACCTAAAAGCGGAAGGCTGCGCGCCGGCTACGATGTCGAACGGGAGAAAGACCGAGCTCGGCGAGAGATTGCGCGCGGCGACAGGCCTGCCCCTCCGCGAGATCACCGCTTTCTTGAGGATCTCGAGGAGCTCCTATGAGTACCACCGGGCCCGGCTGGGGCGCGACCGCCTGGCCTGGCTCAGGCCCTACGTCCGCGAGGCGTTCGGGTCGTGCGGGCGGCGCGGCTACCGCGCCGTGCACGCCACGCTGCGCGCCCACGGGGTGAGGGTCTCGGAGAAGGTGGTCCGGCGCGTCATGCGCGAGGAGGGGCTCACGGCCCGCAGGCCCAGGCGGAGGCCCTACTCGAGCTACGCGGGCGAGCCGTCGCCCGCGCCCCCGAACCTGCCCCTGCGCCCGGACGGGACGCACGACTTCTCCGCCCCCGCCCCCAACCGCCTGTGGGCGACGGACATCACCGAGTTCAGGCTGCCCGGGGACGCCGGCAAGTGCTACCTGTCGGCGGTGCTCGACTGCTTCGACGGCCGCCCGGTCGCCTGGTCAATCGGGCGCTCGCCGGACGCGCGCCTCGCGAACTCGTCGCTCGAGGCGGCCTGCGCGGCGCTCGCGCCCGGCGAGCGGCCCGTGGTGCACTCCGACCGCGGCGGCCACTACCGCTGGCCGGGCTGGGTCGAGGTCTGCCGGCGCTTCCGGCTCGTCAGGAGCATGTCCCGCAAGGGCCGGAGCTGCGACAACGCCCGCATGGAGGGCTTCTTCGGCACCCTCAAGTCGGAGTTCTTCCACGGCCGCGACTGGGAGGGCGTCGACCGGGACGGCTTCATGGTGGAGCTGCACCGGTGGCTCCTCTGGTTCCGCTCGGGGCGCGCCTCGGAGTCGCTCGGCTGGAGGACGCCGGACGAGAACCGCCGCCTGCTCGGCTACGCGGTGTAGGACGTACAAGAAATCGTCCGCGGTCCC
>NZ_VTFZ01000020.1:0-1476 GCF_009676995.1 Enorma shizhengliae | reverse complement strand
CTGAACTGCGCCCCAAAACTTGGACGCGCTAAATGATAACCCCTAAGCCGCCTCCCGGAGGGCCCGCTCCCGGAACTCCACCGGGGTCAGCCCGCCCAGCTTCTTCTGGCGCCTCACGTGGTTCCAATGGTGTATGTAGGCCTCGAGGTCCGCCTTGAAGGACTCGAACGCGTCCCAGTCCCGCCCCCTGAAGAACTCGTCCTTGAGGTGCCCGAACACCTGCTCGGTCGCCCCGTTGTCGATGCAGTTGCCCTTGCGCGACATGCTCTGGGTGAAGCCGTTGCCGCGCAGGGCCGAGACGTAGAGGTCGTGCTGGTACTGCCACCCCATGTCCGAGTGCATGACGGGGCTCGCGCCCTCCGGCTTTGCCGCCATGAGCGCCTCCAGCATCTCCTCCTGCTGGGCGAGGTCCGGGTGCTCGGAGATCGACCACGCCACGATCTCCTTGCTCCCGAAGTCGTACGCCGGCGCGAGGTAGGCCCTGCCGAAGGAGAGCTTGAACTCGGTGACGTCGGTGCCCAGCTTCTGCCAGGGCCCGTCGGCGGAGAAGTCGCGGCCGATCACGTTCTCGAAGGTCTCGCCGACGGCGCCCCTGTACGAGCTGTACCCGTGGCGGTCGGCCTCCTTCCGGATGCGGCACCTCAGGCCCATCTCGTTCATCACCTTGAGCACCGTCTTGTCCGCTACCCGCACGCCGTCCACGGCCCGGAGCTCCATCGCGACCTGGCGGTGGCCGACCCCGTTCGGCAGCCTCCCGAAGATCTCGGCGACGCGCGGCCGGAGCTCGGGCCTGGTCGGGGCCTTCGGGTGCGCGAGGGCGTAGTAGTAGCTGGACCTGGCGAGGCCCGCCGCCTCGAGCAGGTCGGCGAGCGCGTGGCCCTGCCCTGAAAGCTCGGCGACCGCTAGGGCCTTCTCCCGGTTCGGGAGCGCCTCTCCGCCTTCAGGGCTATCGATTTTTTTAGGTACTCGACCTGCGCCTCGAGCTTCCGGACGCGGGCCTCGAGCTCCTGCTCGCGGGTCCTCGGGGCCGCCCTCGCGCCCGTTCCGCGCGGCCTGCCCCCGGACCTGGGACGGAGCGCCTCCGCGCCGCCCTCGCGGTACAGGCGGCACCACCGCTTGACCGTGGGGAGGCTCGCCACGCCGTGCCTGGCCATCGCCTCGGCCTGCGTCGAGCCCCCGTCGACCACCTCCCTCGCGACCGCGAGGCGCGTCTCGTAATCGTATGTCGGGCACTTCTTCCCCATGTTGAGCAGCACGTCCCTCCCGCAGGCCCGGTACGTCAGCTCCCATTCTCTCACGGTATCCGCCGGAGCGCCCGTCGCGGCCGCGACGGCGGCGGGGCGGAGCCCCTCGGCGAACATCGCCGCCGCCCGCTCCTTGGTGGCGCGGTCGTATCTCAGCCGCAGGTCGATCGCCATGCATGCCTCCCGTCTCCCGGATCAAGGTTTCCTTGTCCAAGAAACGGGGTGCGGTTCA
>NZ_VTFZ01000019.1:0-1517 GCF_009676995.1 Enorma shizhengliae | reverse complement strand
GGGGGCTCGGACAAAAAGTTGGACACCCATAGGTGTCCGGATTGGAGTCCGAGTGTACCCAGATGAAGTGAGGGCGGAGGCCGTGGAGGCCGTCCGCCTGGGGTTCAGCCTGGCAGAGGCGGCGGAGCTCGTCGGCTGCTCTAAGTCCACGGTGGGCGCGTGGGCGCTCGCCGCCGGCGCCGGGCGCCCGGGGCGCGGCGGCGCCGTACACTTGCCCTACGACGAGAAGGCGGGGCTCGTCGCCCGCTACGAGGCGGGCGAGCGCGCCGCGGACCTAGGCCGCGAGGCCGGCGTGACGGGATGCGCCGTCACCAACTGGGCGCGCAGGCTCCGCGAGGAGGGGGTGCTCTCGCTTATGACGGAGGACGAGATCAGGGCCGCCGCGCCCGAGCCCGCCGAGCCGCCGTCCGAGCTCGAGGAGCTCAGGCGCAGGTGCGGGGAGCTGGAGCTGGAGAACGCGATACTCAGAGGCACGGTGGACATACTAAAAAAAGACCCCGGCGCCGACCCCTCGGACCTGACGCGGGCTGAGAGGGCGGCGCTGGCCGAGTCGCTCAGGGCCGAGTTCGGGCTGGCCCGCGTGCTCGCGGCGCTCTCCCTGCCGAGGAGCACGTTCTACCACCGCCTCGCGGCCGCGTCGGCCCCGGACCCCTACGCCGCGCTCAGGCCCCTCGTGCGCGCGGAGTTCGAGGCGTCGGGCGGCGCCTACGGCCCGGCGCGCGTCTGGGCCGCGCTGAGGTCGGGCGGCGGCGAGCCCCAGAGGGCGCGCGGGGCCGCCTCGCTCGACCCGTCGCGCCCGGTGAGGGTGAGCGAGAAGGTGGTCAGGCGCATCATGCGCGAGGAGGGGCTCTCGGCCCGCGCCGCCGCGCCCGCGGCCCGGCCCTACAGCTCCTACGCCGGCGAGGAGGGCATGGCGGGCGCGCCGAACCTGTTGCTCGTCGACGCCTCCCGCGACCTGCACGACTTCTCGGCCGGGCGGCCCGGCGAGCGCCTCGTCACCGACATCACGGAGTTCAGGCTCCCCGACGACGCCAGGAAGGTGTACCTGTCGCCCGTCATCGACCTCTTCGACGGCGACGTCGTGGCCTTCTCGGCCGGGACCAGCCCCTCCAAGGCCCTCGTCGCCGAGATGCTGGGAGGGGCCGCGGCGGCCGTCGGGGGCGGCTTCCTGCTGCACTCCGACCGCGGCTGGCACTACCGCACCCCGGACTGGGTCGCCGAGTGCGGGCGGCTCGGCGTCACCAGGTCGCTGTCGCGCAAGGGGCACTCGCCCGACAACGCCGCGATGGAGGGCTTCTTCGGCACGCTCAAGGTCGAGTTCTTCCGCGGGCGCGACTGGTCCGGCTGGACGGCCGAGGAGTTCGTCGGGGCTCTCGGGGACTACGTCCGCTGGTACCGGGAGGGCCGGCTCAAGGCCTTCCGCGAGGGGGGCCTCACCGTGTACGATACGATCAGGGGCCGCAGGGAGCGGCTCGGGCTGGCCGCCTAGGCCCGTCCAAAGAAATGTCCGAGCCCCC
>NZ_VTFZ01000018.1:0-1573 GCF_009676995.1 Enorma shizhengliae | reverse complement strand
AGAGACCTGCTATTAGGAGTCAAGGGTAATTCCGGAGACTTTTGATAGGAACCTTGAAAACCGGATATGGGATAAAGGGCGCGAACGGTCACCTCTTCTGCGAGAGGTGACCGGGGAGATGCCCGGCCGGCGGGTCGGGCGACCAGTCCCTGTCCTCCTTCATGAGGGCGAGGCAGACGCCGGCGAGCTTGCGCGCGACCGCGGTGAGCGCGACGTAGTGGTGCTTCCCTTGGGACATCTTGCGCGCGTAGCACTCCCCGAAGTACGGGTCGAACCTCCTTGCCCGGTCGGCGCCCTGCATGAGCGCCCACCTGAGGTACGACGAGCCGCGCTTGGAGAGGTGCCCGGGGCTGTCGAGGCTCTCTCCCGAGACGCGCCTGGTCGCGTCCATGCCCGCGTACGCGACGAGCTTGGAGGGCGTCTCGAAGCGCGCGGCGTCGCCGACCTCGCCGGCGATGAGCGCCGCGAGCGCGGGCCCGACGCCCGGTATGCTCGTCAGGTGCCTGCCGGCGGTCTCGGACAGCGCGCGGGCAATCTCCGCCTCCAGCTCCGAGATCTGCCCGCGGGTGAACTCCATGCGCTCGACGAGCACCCTGAGCTCGAAGGCGAGCGCCCGGGAGCCGAAGGACACGCCGACCGAGGAGCGGGCGGCCTCGACGACCTCGTCGGCCCTCTCGCGCCCGAGCCTGCCGCGGCTGGCCTCGGCGAGCAGCCCGGCGAGCGCCTCGGGGTCCGCCGCCAGCACGTCGGCGGGCGTGGCGCACTCCTTGAGCAGCGCCGACGACGTCGGGCCGAACTTGTCCGCGAAGAGCCGCTCGTACTCCGGGAACACCCGGTCGAGGATCGCCGTCGCCCGGTTCTTGAGGGCGGTGAGCTCCTGCACGAGCTCGAAGCGGTACCGGGCGAGCTGCCTGAGCTCCTCGGTCGCCTCGTCCCCGAGCGCCGAGGGCTCGAAGCGCTTGCAGCGCAGGAGGTCCGCGATGAGCAGGGCGTCGATGCCGTCGGTCTTCGCCGGCCGCACGGTGTCGACCCTGCGCCACGCGTCGGTCTGGATGGGGTTGATGACGGCGACCTCGAAGCCGTTGGCGGCGAGGAAGTCGAAGAGCGCCACCCAGTAGTGCCCCGTGGCCTCCATGCCGACCAGCGACCCCTCGGCAGAGACGCCCCGTCTGGCGAGGCGCTCGAGCAGACGCTCGAACCCCCTCTGCGTGTTTCTGAACTCGAACGGCTCGACGGCGACCTCCCCGCCGTCGCCCATCGCGGCCGCCACGTGCGACCTCTTCGCGACGTCGATCCCGATGTAGAGCATCTTTCCCCTCCGTCCTCTCGGCGGGACGAAGGTTTTCCTTCGGAATCCGCGGGCGCAACCTCCTGGGAGATCCGGCGCCGAACGCCATTCTGCCTAATCCGCGTCCACCCGCGGGCCGGAGGCGCGATTCTCTCGACAGGGGCCGTACCCCAAGGAGGAGCGCGCGCCCTCCGCCCCGTTCGCGCCCTTTATCCCATATTCGCGTCTACGGGTAAAGAAGCGCGGCCACTGCGCGAGAAGTGGCAACTTCAATATAGGAGGAGG
>NZ_VTFZ01000017.1:0-5507 GCF_009676995.1 Enorma shizhengliae | reverse complement strand
AATTATGTAGGAAATGTGAACCCCCGATTCCCCCTTGCGCGGGGGCCGGGAGGCTGGCATTATATCTCCTTGCCGCGCGGGCCGGAGCGCCCGCAGGCAGCGTACCTTGGGAACCGGATACCGCGGGGAGCGGGGGAGACCCCGGCTCTCCGGCGGAGGAAGACAGACGGAATCTTCGAGAACCATCTTCTCAAATCAAAGAGCGATGCACTGATTATAGTACAGGGACACATCAGTGTCCCCGTCCTTTCCCAGGACGTCGCGCCCAGAGAGAATGGATCCGATCGGCGTCATGCCGGCCGGGCGGGCTCCCGCCCAATCACATGATAGCAGGGACCCACGGGGTCCTATCATTTGGACGGAGAGTTCGATCCTGGCTCAGGATGAACGCTGGCGGCGCGCCTAACACATGCAAGTCGAGCGGCACCCCTCCTCGGAGGGAAGCGAGCGGCGAACGGCTGAGTAACACGTGACCAACCTGCCCTGCGCACGGGGACAGCCGCGGGAAACCGCGGGTGATACCCGATGGCGCCCGGGAGCCGCATGGCGCCCGGGCCAAAGCTCCGGCGGCGCGGGATGGGGTCGCGGCCCATCAGGTAGTTGGTAGGGTGACGGCCTACCAAGCCGACTACGGGTAGCCGGGTTGAGAGACCGACCGGCCAGATTGGGACTGAGACACGGCCCAGACTCCTACGGGAGGCAGCAGTGGGGAATCTTGCGCAATGGGGGGAACCCTGACGCAGCGACGCCGCGTGCGGGATGGAGGCCTTCGGGTCGTGAACCGCTTTCAGCAGGGACGAGTCTGACGGTACCTGCAGAAGAAGCCCCGGCTAACTACGTGCCAGCAGCCGCGGTAATACGTAGGGGGCGAGCGTTATCCGGATTCATTGGGCGTAAAGCGCGCGTAGGCGGCCGCGCAGGCGGGGGGTCAAATCCCGGGGCTCAACCCCGGGCCGCCCCCCGAACCGCGCGGCTTGGGTCCGGCAGGGGAGGGTGGAACGCCCGGTGTAGCGGTGGAATGCGCAGATATCGGGCGGAACACCGGTGGCGAAGGCGGCCCTCTGGGCCGGCACCGACGCTGAGGCGCGAGAGCTAGGGGAGCGAACAGGATTAGATACCCTGGTAGTCCTAGCCGTAAACGATGGACGCTAGGTGTGGGGACGATGCAGTCTCCGTGCCGCAGCCAACGCATTAAGCGTCCCGCCTGGGGAGTACGGCCGCAAGGCTAAAACTCAAAGGAATTGACGGGGGCCCGCACAAGCAGCGGAGCATGTGGCTTAATTCGAAGCAACGCGAAGAACCTTACCCGCGCTTGACATGGCGGTGAAGCGGCGGAGACGCCGTGGCCGAGAGGAGCCGCCACAGGTGGTGCATGGCTGTCGTCAGCTCGTGTCGTGAGATGTTGGGTTAAGTCCCGCAACGAGCGCAACCCCCGCCGCGTGTTGCCATCGGGTGATGCCGGGAACCCACGCGGGACCGCCGCCGCCAAGGCGGAGGAGGGCGGGGACGACGTCAAGTCATCATGCCCCTTATGCGCGGGGCTGCACACGTGCTACAATGGCAGGTACAGAGGGTTGCCACCCCGCGAGGGGGAGCGGATCCCGAAAGCCTGCCCCAGTTCGGACCGGGGGCTGCAACCCGCCCCCGCGAAGTCGGAGTTGCTAGTAATCGCGGATCAGCATGCCGCGGTGAATGCGTTCCCGGGCCTTGTACACACCGCCCGTCACACCACCCGAGTCGTCTGCACCCGAAGCCGCCGGCCCAACCTCGTGAGGGAGGCGTCGAAGGTGTGGAGGGCGAGGGGGGTGAAGTCGTAACAAGGTAGCCGTACGGGAACGTGCGGCTGGATCACCTCCTTTCTAGGGAGATAAGCCTTTAGAAAGAAATACCTGATTAGAACTTGTTCCCCGAGGATGCCCTGCGGGCGGGAGCTCCCGCCCGGCGATCCCGTCTAGCAAGCCTCCGCCGGCCACCCGCGGCGTCCGGCCCCCGGGGCACGCGCCCGCGTACCTTGAGAGCCGCATAGCGCGCGGAGACATGCCTGACGGCGTGCTCCGGCGCGATCTCCTAGCACCGATCACGAGATCGGTGCGCTGCGAACCACATTGATATGAACGTGGGAAGCATCATGTAGCGACGACGATCGCGTAGGTATTCATTACCTGCGAACTTGTATATTCAGAGATACGAGGTTACCGACATTAACATCTTGGCTATTCATACATGAATGAACCGTGGCCCCGCCGAGCGGCGGGAAGATGTCACGGGCGCACGGCGGATGCCTTGGCGCAGGGAGCCGACGAAGGGCGCGGCAAGCCGCGATAGTCCCCGGGGAGGCGCACACGGCCTTCGATCCGGGGGTGCCCGAATGGGAGAACCCGGCCGCGGAAGCGCGGCCACCCGGTGGCTGAACACATAGGCTTCCGGGAGGGAACCGGGGGAACTGAAACATCTAAGTACCCCGAGGAGGAGAAATCAATCACGAGATCCCCCGAGTAGCGGCGAGCGAAAGGGGGCGACGGCCAAACCGGCGAGCGCACGCGGCCTGAGGGCTTCGCGCCGCCGGGGTTGTAGGGCCGCCCGCCCGGGAGCCTCAGCTCCCGGCGGGGTAGTCGCGCGGGCGGCGGAACGGCATGGGAAGGCCGGCCGCAGAGGGTTAGGGCCCCGTACGCCCACCCGCAGCGACTCCCCGGAGGCGGTCCCTGAGTAGGGCCGGGCACGTGAAACCCGGTCCGAACCTGGGTGGACCACCATCCAAGCCTGAACACTACCCTGCGACCGATAGTGGACCAGTACCGTGAGGGAAAGGTGAAAAGCACCCCGGGAGGGGAGTGAAACAGCACCTGAAACCGTGCGCCCACGAGCAGTCGGAGCACCATCTGGTGTGACGGCGTGCCTTTTGTAGAATGAGCCAGCGAGTCAGACGCGCGCGGCGAGGTTAAGCTGGGAAGCGAGCCGCAGAGAAGTCGAGTCCGAACAGGGCGTCGAGTCGCGCGCGCTGGACGCGAAGCCGGGTGAGCTATCCCTGGGCAGGCTGAAGCGGGGGTAAGACCCCGTGGAGGGCCGAACGGCAGTACGTTGAAAAGTGCTCCGATGACCTGGGGATAGGGGTGAAAGGCCAATCAAACCCGGAGATATCTCGTTCTCCCCGAAATAGCTTTAGGGCTAGCGTCGGCCGTTCTCCGGCGGAGGTAGAGCACCGGACGGGTGAGGGGGCTTCGCCGCCTACCGATCCCGACCGAACTCCGAATGCCGCCGGATCAGAGGCCGGCAGTCAGAGCATGTGGGCTAAGCTGTGTGCTCGAGAGGGAAACAGCCCAGACCGCCCGCCAAGGCCCCCAAGTCCGTGCCGAGTGGCAAAGGATGTGCGTCCGCCCAGACAGCCAGGAGGTTGGCTTAGAAGCAGCCACCCCTTCAAAGAGTGCGTAACAGCTCACTGGCCGAGTGGACATGCGCCGACAATACACGGGGCTAAGCACGGCGCCGAAGCGGCGGATACGTCTTGACGTATGGTAGGGGAGCGTCCCGCGGGGGGCGAAGCCGGAGGGCGACCGACGGTGGACCGCGCGGGAGCGAGGATGCTGGCATGAGTAGCGAGAGTGGAGAGGGTAACTCCACCGCCGTGAACCCGAGGTTTCCTGGGCGAGGCTAATCCCCCCAGGGTCAGTCGGGGGCTAAGGCGAGGCCGGAAGGCGTAGCCGAAGCGCAGCAGGCAGACATTCCTGCACCGCGCACGCGGCGCTATGACCGATGCGGCGACGGATGGGGGTGGCTCGGCCGGGTTCTGGACGTCCCGGTGATGGAGCGCGGCCCGCCGGGGAGGGAAGTCCCCCCGGCGCGAGGGTTAGGCTCCGGACGAAGCGACTGAGCGAAGCGAGTGAGCCCGTGGTCCCTAGAAAAACCGCTAGGCAGGCGCGTGCGCGCCCGTACCGCAAACCGACACAGGTGGGTGGGTAGAACATACCGAGGCGATCGGGTCAACCGTGGTCAAGGAACTCGGCACAATGGCCCCGTAACCTAGGGAGAAGGGGTGCTGGCGCGTAGGTGGACCCGCTTGCCGGGCGAGCCGAGGCCAGCCGCAGTGAAGAGGCCCAAGCGACTGTTTACCAAAAACACAGGACTCTGCAGAAGCCGCAAGGCGACGTATAGGGTCTGACGCCTGCCCGGTGCCGGAAGGTCACGCGGAGGGGTCAGCCGCAAGGCGAAGCTCCGAAGCCAAGCCCCGGTAAACGGCGGCCGTAACTATAACGGTCCTAAGGTAGCGAAATTCCTTGTCGGGTAAGTTCCGACCTGCACGAAAGGCGCAACGACTTGGGCGCTGTCTCGACCACGGACCCGGTGAAATTGCACTGGTCGTGAAGATGCGACCTACCCACGGAAGGACGGAAAGACCCCGTGAACCTTCACTGCAGCTTGGCATTGGCCGCTGCTCGGGAGCGTAGAGGATAGGCGGGAGGCTTCGAAGCCGGGGCGCCAGCCCCGGTGGAGCCGACCTTGGAATACCGCCCCCTCCCGTGCGGCGTCCTAACCCCCGGCCGCGATCCGGCGGGGGGACCGTGCCAGGTGGGCAGTTTGACTGGGGCGGTCGCCTCCTAAAGGGTAACGGAGGCGCGCGAAGGTTGGCTCGGGGCGGTCGGCAACCGCCCTCATAGAGTGCAAGAGCGCAAGCCAGCTTGACTGCGAGTCCTACAAGACGAGCAGGTGCGAAAGCAGGCTCTAGTGATCCGGCGGCCCCACGTGGGAGGGCCGTCGCTCAACGGATAAAAGGTACTCCGGGGATAACAGGCTGATCTTGCCCAAGAGTCCACATCGACGGCAAGGTTTGGCACCTCGATGTCGGCTCATCGCATCCTGGGGCTGGAGCAGGTCCCAAGGGTACGGCTGTTCGCCGTTTAAAGCGGTACGCGAGCTGGGTTCAGAACGTCGTGAGACAGTTCGGTCCCTATCCTCCGTGGGCGCAGGAGACTTGATGGAGGCTGCCCCTAGTACGAGAGGACCGGGGTGGACGCACCTCCGGTGAACCGGTTGTCGACCAACGGCACGGCCGGGTAGCCGCGTGCGGCGCGGATAACCGCTGAAGGCATCTAAGCGGGAAGCCGTTCCAGAGATTGGGTCTCCCTTCGGTAAGGGCACCGGTAGACCACCGGTTCGATAGGCCGCAGGTGCAAGGTCGGCGACGGCCTCAGCCGAGCGGTACTAATCGCCCGAGCTCTTCACCCGCTCGACGGGCCCGCCGGGATGGTCGGCGGTCGCCGCCGCTCGGGCGCTCCCCACGGGTTCCGGGAGGTCGCGCTACGCGCTGTGCGGCCCTGAGGGCACGCGGGGGCGTAGGTTCCCCGGGCCGGCGGGCGCCGCCCACCGGTCAGCGGCCATGGCAGGGGGGGTACGCCCGGTCCCGTTCCGAACCCGGAAGCTAAGCCCCCGAGCGCCGAGAGTACTGCGGTGTAGACCGTGGGAGGGCAGGGCGCCGCTGACCGGTGGACGGCACCGAGCCGTTCGCTTAACAT
>NZ_VTFZ01000016.1:0-47217 GCF_009676995.1 Enorma shizhengliae | reverse complement strand
CGAGGCCTCTCTCGTCGACATGCCGTCGTCGATCCCGAGCAGGAACAGCTCGACGGTCTCCCTGGAGTGCATGCGGACCTCCGTTCCGACGCCCGACGGGCGTCCAACTTTTTGTCCGCGGTCCCTTCTGAGGCTGATTTCGGAACATTCTTGCCCGAGTTTCGCGGAGTGTCTGCCACGGTGGGCGCGGCGAGCTCTGCTGCGCCCGCCACGGACGGAGTGGGAGGTGCTCGTGAGTAAGAAGAATCGGCAGAAAGCCAAGGCGAAGCGGTTCGGCGAGGGCTCGGCGCGCGCGGCGGTCGATGCTAGCACCTACGGCGCTGGCAACGCATTTGGCTCGGCCTTTGTGTCGTCCACCGTGGTCGACCCCGCCCGCGGCACCAACTCACGCGGCCAGCGCGAGCTTTTGGTGGTCGATGGCTACAACGTCATCCACGCGACGCCGCGCTACGAGCAGCTCATCTTCGACCGCTCCGATGACCCGTATTCCAACGACGTCTACGACCGCGCCCGCACCGCGCTCATCGCGGACGTGGCCGCGTTCGCGCAGCGCCGTTATGATGCTGTGATCGTGTTCGACGGCGCGGGCAACGTTTCGGCGGATCGGCCCAACCTCCCGCAGGCGGGCGTGCGAATCGAGTTCTCGCCCACGGGTGTATCTGCGGACACGGTGGTGCAGCGCCTGTGCATCGAGGCGCGCGAGGCGGGACGCGCGTGCTCGGTGGTGACGAGCGACGGTACCATTCAGGCGACGGTCATGGGCAAGGGTGTCACGCGTATTTCGGCGAGAATGCTCGTAGACGAGATTCGCTCGATCGATGCCGATGTGGCGGAGGCAGAGGAGGCGCCGCAGGTGAAGCTCACGCTCGGGAGCCGTCTTTCGCCCGAAGCTTTGGCCAAACTCGAGGCCCTGCGCAATCGCGGATAGCCGGACGCGAGCAACCGCTGACGTGCGATGCGAATTCCCTCTGTCCTGATTTCGCATGCTTGCGCGGTTGGCGCACTTTCAGTATCCTGAACAAACTAGACGCCAGCGTGGCTCAACGGTAGAGCAGCTGATTTGTAATCAGCGGGTTGCGGGTTCGATTCCTGTCGCTGGCTCCAGAAGCATGAGAAGCCCGGTGCCCTCGCGGTGCCGGGCTTTTTGCTGCCGCGCGATAGAAACGAGTTCGGTTGCGGACTTTCTGGCGAGATGTAGTTGCCCTCCGCGCTGCCGGTCGAGGTTCAGACACCACCGGCGCCGCCGGGCGACATTCGGACGCTCGCCGCGCTTTCGGGCCGGATTTGGACGCTAGCTGGCTTCTCGGGCGACAATCGGACGCTCGGAGGCCTCTGAGCGTACGAAACCCGCTCGAAGACGGCGTTTGTGTCCGAAACCCGCCCGAGTTTCGAGACGAGACGGTTGTGCCGGAGACATGAGACAGTTGTGCCGGGTGAAACTGTCTCACGTGAGGCATGAGACAGTTGTGCCGGGTGAAACTGTCTCAGGTGGGGACCGTTGTAAGCCACGGCACGCGCGATGGGCTTATCGCGTGAGGAGCAACGGGCAATCCACAGGACATTCACGACTGGAGCTCCTGAATCAGCTCAAAAAACAGCAGGTCAGCGTCTATAGATACGCCCGGGCGCGTGTATTTAAGCAATTTGGTTGACAGCTCAACGCACATCGTCGTACTATTCATCTGCTCGCAGGGGCGGTAGTTCCGTTATGGACGTATCCAATCCGGCGAGGCTTGCTTCTCTGGGAGTGTGCCCGAGTGGTTAATGGGGACGGGCTGTAAACCCGTTGGCTCTGCCTACCAAGGTTCGAATCCTTGCGCTCCCACCAGCAAGCAAGCGCCTGTGTAGCTCAGTCGGTAGAGCACCTCGTTGGTAACGAGGAGGTCACCGGTTCAAGTCCGGTCGCAGGCTCCAGTACGGCGGTGTAGCTCAGCTGGTTAGAGCACACGGTTCATACCCGTGGCGTCACTGGTTCGAATCCAGTCACCGCTACCAGGTAACACGGTGGCTTTCCTATGTACGTGGGGGAGCCACTTAGTTCAAAGAGGCATGTCCCGGCGGGGACGACCTTAAGGAGGAGGGCTTTATGGCCAAGGAAAAGTTCGAGCGTACAAAGCCGCATGTTAACATCGGCACCATCGGCCACGTCGACCACGGCAAGACCACGTTGACGGCCGCCATCACCAAGGTTCTCTCCGAGACCGAGGGCTGCAAGGCTGACTTCACTGCCTTCGAGAACATCGACAAGGCTCCCGAGGAGCGCGAGCGCGGCATTACCATTTCCGTCGCCCACGTTGAGTATGAGACCCAGAACCGTCACTATGCTCACGTCGACTGCCCCGGCCACGCCGACTACATCAAGAACATGATCTCCGGTGCTGCCCAGATGGACGGCGCTATCCTGGTCATCGCCGCCACCGACGGCCCCATGGCCCAGACCCGCGAGCACATCCTGCTCGCCCGTCAGGTCGGCGTGCCCTACATCGTCGTGTTCCTGAACAAGTGCGACATGGTTGACGACGAGGAGCTTATCGACCTCGTTGAGATGGAGACCCGTGAGCTCCTCTCCGAGTACGATTTCCCCGGTGACGACATCCCCGTCATCCGTGGTTCCGCTCTCGGTGCCCTCAACGGCGAGGAGAAGTGGATGGATTCCGTCCGCGAGCTCATGGCTGCCGTTGACGAGTACATCCCGACCCCCGAGCGTGACGACGCCAAGCCGTTCCTCATGGCCGTCGAGGACACCATGACCATTTCCGGCCGTGGTACCGTTGCTACCGGCCGTGTCGAGCGCGGCGTGCTCAAGCTCAACGAGCCCGTCGAGATCGTCGGCATCAAGGAGACCCAGTCCTCCGTTGCCACCGGCATCGAGATGTTCCGTAAGACCATGGACTTCTGCGAGGCTGGCGATAACGTCGGTATCCTCCTGCGCGGCATCAAGCGCGAGGACATCGAGCGCGGCCAGGTTCTCTGCAAGCCCGGTTCGGTGCACCCGCACACCAAGTTCACCGGCGAGGTCTACGTCCTCACCAAGGAGGAGGGCGGCCGTCACACCCCGTTCTTCGATGGCTATCGTCCGCAGTTCTACTTCCGTACCACTGACGTGACCGGTACCGTCAAGCTCCCCGAGGGCACCGAGATGGCTATGCCTGGTGACCACATCACCATCGAGGGCGACCTCATTCACCCGATCGCCATGGAGGAGGGCCTCCGCTTCGCTATCCGCGAGGGTGGCCACACCGTTGGCTCCGGCGTCGTGAGCACCATCATCGAGTAACTTAGGCTATTCCTGAGTAATCTCGGTTTCGCCGACTTCAAGGGACCCGGCTCCATCTCGGGGCTGGGTCCTTTTCTGTGGGGCCGTGTCACGGGCCGTCTGCAGGTATGTTGAGCTGAGCACGTATAGGCTCAGGTGCACATACCGTCGAAAGATGTGGAACGTATCTGCAGATAAACCGCGACATGGAACATCACATTGACAACGTCGCAGGTAAGATGCTAGTCTTTTCCATCGTGCCCGTTGGGGGCGGTATTTGGAGGTAATTGATTCATGCGTACTCTCGTCACCCTTGCATGCACTGAGTGCAAGCGTCGCAACTACACGACGACCAAGAACAAGGCAACCATGCCTGATCGTATGGAGATCAAGAAGTATTGCCCCTGGTGCCGTCGTCACACGGTGCACAAAGAGACTCGCTAGTCTCTTATCGTTTACACGCCAGTAGTTCAATTGGTAGAGCATCGGTCTCCAAAACCGAGTGTTGAGGGTTCGAGTCCTTCCTGGCGTGCCAGTCTTCAATCCGTAAGCCTCGTCGTTTCGGGGCTTACGGTTTCCTGTGTTAAGCGCTCATTGCGCCGGAGGTAGCTACTATGGCCAACAAGAAGAACAAGAAGAAGGCTACGCAGAAGACCGACGCTGCCGCTGCGCCGTCTTCGAAGGCCGAGGCGAAGGCTACCAAGAAGAGCGCCGAGGCTAAGCCTAGCAAGGGCGCTCGCGGCGCTAAGGCCACAAAGGCCACTGCGGTGACCAAGTCCAATGAAAAGGCGGCCAAGGCGAAGGACAAGAAGGGCAGCAAGCCTGGGTTCTTTGCCGGCATCGTGCGCTACTTCGCCTCCGTGAAGAGCGAGATGCACCGCGTGACCTGGCCGAGCAAGAAGGAGCTCATCAACTACTCCGTGGTGGTGTGCGCTTCGCTCGTGGTGGTCGGCGTCGTCATCGCGCTGCTTGACTTCGTGATCGGCGAGGGTCTCTTCCTCGTCTCTGGATTGAGGGGCTAAGCCATGTCGAAGCGTTGGTATGTAGTTCACACCTACTCTGGTTACGAGAAGAAGGTCAAGGACACCCTTCAGCATCGCATCGAGACGATGGGCATGCAGGACCGCATCTTCGATATCCAGATCCCCATGGAGAGCGTGACCGAGATCAAGGAAGGCGGTAAGCGCGAGACCAAGGATGTCAAGGTCTTCCCGGGCTATGTACTCGTCCGTATGGAGATGGACGACGATGCCTGGACGTGCGTCCGCAACACCGAGGGCGTCACTGGTTTTCTTGGCGGTAACGGCAAGCCCGCTCCGCTCTCCCGCGATGAATATAACAAGATGATGCGCAAGTCCAAGACGGGCGACGCTCCCAAGCGCACCACCGTTGGGCTCGAGGTCGATATGGCCGTTAAGGTTACCTCTGGTCCGCTTGCAGATTTCGACGGCAAGATTTCCGAGATCAACGCCGAGGCCGGCAAGGTCAAGGTCACGCTCGAAATCTTTGGCCGCGAGACCCCGGTCGAGCTTGGGTTCGACCAGATCGAGGTCATTTCCTAAGGTTGGATTGTACGCGGGCCGGTGTTTCCCGTTCAGACCGCTCATCCGAACGGGTGCTTCTAGCACGGGCGCGCTTACGATAGTTCGATTTCACGTCATTCGGTTCAGGAAGGTTTTGAGATGGCTGAGAAGAAGATTGCCACCGTCATCAAGCTTCAGATTCCTGCCGGTCAGGCCAACCCGGCGCCCCCTGTCGGTCCTGCCCTTGGTGCTGCCCAGGTTAACATCATGCAGTTCTGCCAGGCGTTCAACGCCGCCACGCAGGACAAGGCGGGCGATATCATCCCCGTCGAGATCTTCGTCTACGAGGATCGCTCCTTCGACTTCGTGACCCACACGCCTCCGGCGGCCCACCTCATCAAGAAGGCCCTCGGCCTCAAGAGCGGTTCCGCCGTGCCGCAGCGCGACAAGGTTGGTCAGCTCTCCCAGGAGCAGCTCACCCAGATCGCCGAGACCAAGATGCCGGACCTCAATGCCAACGACATCGAGGCCGCTAAGAAGATCATCGCCGGTACCGCTCGCTCCATGGGCGTCACCGTCGCTGAGTAACGTTGTTTTCCTGCGGGTGCGCTAAGGTGGAGCACCCGTTTGCGCGCAATGGGGCGCGCGTTTGATGTGGGAGGGCATATGCCCGTTGACCACAGGAGGTAGAACATGCCGAAGCATGGAAAGAATTTCCGCGCCGCTGCGGAGAAGGTCGAGAAGTTCAAGCTCTACAGCCCGCTTGAGGCCGTGAAGCTCGTCAAGGAGGTCGCTCCGGCCAAGTTTGACGAGACCGTTGAGGCCCACTTCCGTCTGGGTATCGACACCCGCAAGGCTGACCAGAACATCCGTGGTTCCATCTCCCTGCCCCACGGCACCGGCAAGACCGTTCGCGTCGCCGTGTTCGCCGAGGGCGAGAAGGCTCGCGAGGCCGAGGAGGCCGGCGCCGACGTCATCGGTTCCGACGAGCTCGTTGCTGCCATCCAGGGCGGCGAGATCAACTTCGACGCCGCCATCGCTACGCCGAACATGATGGCCAAGGTTGGCCGCATCGGTAAGATCCTTGGTCCCCGTGGCCTCATGCCGAACCCCAAGCTCGGCACCGTGACCATGGATGTTGCCAAGATAGTTGGCGAGCTCAAGGCCGGCCGCGTGGAGTATCGCGCCGATCGCTATGGCATCTGCCATGTGCCGCTGGGTCGCGTGTCCTTCGACGACCAGAAGCTCGTTGAGAACTACGCCGCTCTCTACACCGAGATCCTGCGCGTGAAGCCCTCTTCCGCCAAGGGTCGCTATGTGAAGAGCATTGCGCTCAGCTCCACCATGGGCCCCGGCGTCAAGGTCGACCCGTCTGTCCAGCGTGACTTCATGGCTGAGTAGCTCCTGCGACATAGCTCTTGCAGCTTGTTTGCTAAAGCCCGAGTGCCCCTGCGGCACCCGGGCTTTTTTCAGTGAGACAGTTGTGCCAGGTGAAACTGTCTCATGGGGCGTTTTTATACGCAAAGTGATAAAACGAACCCGGTTCGTTTTATCACTTTCCGAAGAGGCGAGCAGCGAGAAACGTTACAACAGAAAATATATTTCTAAAAAAGTATATCGACACACATAGTACTCTGTGTTACAGTTACCTCAGAGTAAGAGCGGGGGAATACGCCCCCGCATCGAAAACGCCAGGAGGTGACGGTATGGCAACACGAGATGCGGTGAGCGACCTCATCAGGGGAAACATCGATGCCATCATCTTGTGCACACTCAAGGACGGCGATAGCTACGGCTACGAGATCCTCAAGGATATCGCCATCGCCAGCCACGGTGAGTACGAGATGAAGGAGCCCTCGCTCTACACCTGCCTCAAACGCCTTGAAGGTCAGGGCAATGTGGAGAGCTACTGGGGCAACGAGACGCAGGGAGCTCGGCGCAAGTACTATCGCATCACAGATGCGGGTATCGGCGAGTTGGCCGAAGCGACCGAGCGCTGGGTACGCGTTCGCAGAATTATTGACAGACTGCTCAAACAGGACGGGGGAGACCGATGAACGAGCTGCGTATGTACGTCGAGCACCTCTTTGAAGGACGGGTGCTCACGCAGGAAAGTATTGAGCTGAAGGAAGAGATCTACGGTAACCTCGTCGCGCGGTACGAGGATTACGTCGCGGGCGGCATGTCTGAGGCCGAGGCGCTGGAGAAGACAAAGGCGAGCTTCACGAGCATCGAGGACGTGTTCAAGGAGTCTGGAGAGGCCGAGGGCTCGAGTGCGGAGGAGGCTGCATCCGCCGAGGCGGGAGTGCGTGGGGCTGCGAGCTGGAATGCAGGCGCTACGCAGGCTGTGCCCGGTGCAGACGGAATGGGCTCCGCTGCCGAGACCGCGCAGATGCCGCACCCCGAGGGAGTGCCGGTGCCGCCCGATGGCGTGGGCACCGAGGGCCAGGCCACGGCGGCCGCCCAGACTACGTCCAAGACCCGCGCGCCGCGCAAGATATGGCCGTTTGTCGTGGGCGGTGTGTTGGCAGCATTCATTTTGCTGGCCATTGTGGGCACTGCCGTGTTCGGTCTTATAGACGAGGCCGATGTGGGCGAGCCGTCTTCGACCGCACAGAGCATCACGCAGAGCGATTCTGTGGCAACCGATGCGACCCAGGGGACCGCGAACGGCCAAGATAGCTCGATCAGAGGCGGAGGCACCTCGAACCAAACCTATGACGACCTCGATGACCAGCGGGAATACGAGGCAACAAAGGCTGTGGACGACGCCATTGCGGCGCACTCCATCGACACGCTCAAGAGCTATACGGGAAACAGCCTGCCCGACCAAGGGTTCTTCGAGCACTTGCCGCTGAGCATGTATGTGTCGAGCACGGGCTCGGAACAGGGGAGCAACGCGAGCTACAACGTTTACTACGCCGGAGTGTCGGACGACATCGATGGCGATGGCGTCGATCGAGCGCTGGTCTACAACGCGGTGGCGGCGTTCAGCGTGTATCCGGAGCTGCAGACGATTAACTTCACCGTGCAGGACGCAGACGATACGGCCCACGACGCAAATGTCTACTCGTTCAATCGCGATACGCTGGAGCACGCCTTCGATAACGCGAGCGGCGGGGCCATCACGCAGCTCAACAGCTCGCTGTACGAGTCGCAGGAGAGCTGGGACCAGGTGCGTGATTACGTGACACGCAACCACTTCTACGACCGTCAGACCGACTTGGCCGAGATTGACGACTAGCCAACGACCATCAGCCGCGCCAAATGGGGACAGACCCCGATTTGGCGCGGCCTCGGCAATTCCCGGCCCTTGCGTTAACAGACGGGACGCTTGCCGAGAGCAGGCTTGCGCGCCGTGCGCATTCTGCTAGACTTTAGCGCAATGCAGTGCCCGCCGGGCGCTGCGGGCGAAGGGATGGACATGATGCTCGCATCGAACAACAGCGCACGGGTGGCCCCGGTGGCCGCTGCCGCGCTGATGCTATCCCTAGACGAGCTACTACTAGGCGCTTGCGCGTAGGGTACTTCGTCTGCTTATTCGCTAGATGGCTCATCTGAAGCACCCCACGCGTATCGGACGTCTTGCAGGACGTGAAACGCGGCGGGGTGCTTCTCGTGTATCGCATGGAAACGCTTTACCTCCTGCAAGCGCAAGCAACGAGCCCGGGCACAACCGCTGCGGGCGAGAGCAGGAGGAAGCATGACCAGGAAAATCAACATCTTCGATACGACCCTGCGTGATGGCGAGCAGTCGCCCGGCGCCAGCATGAACACCGAGGAAAAGCTCATCATCGCGCGGCAGCTCATCCGCATGAACGTCGATGTTATCGAGGCGGGCTTCCCCATCTCCAGCCCCGGCGACTTCAAGAGCGTCGCCGAGATTGGCCGCATCGCGGACGATAGGTGCACCGTATGCGGTCTCACGCGCGCCGTCGACAAAGACATCGAGGTTGCAGCCGAGGCGCTCAAGACCGCCAAGCGCCCGCGCATCCATACCGGCCTGGGCGTTTCGCCGAGCCACCTGCGCGACAAGCTGCGCATGACCGAAGACGAGGCCATCGAGCGCGCCATCCATGCCGTGAAGTTCGCCCGCAACTTCGTGGACGACGTGGAGTTCTATGCCGAGGACGCCGGCCGTGCGGACCAGGATTTCCTCTGCCGCATCATCGAGGCAGCCGTGAAGGCGGGTGCCACCGTGGTGAACATCCCCGACACGACCGGTTACAACATGCCGTGGGCCTTCGGTGCGCGCATCGCCGACCTGCGCGAGCGCGTGGACGGCATCGAGGACGTGACCATCTCCGTACACACCCACAACGACCTGGGCATGGCCACGGCGCTCGCGATCGAGGCCGTTCGCAACGGAGCCACGCAGGTCGAGTGCACCATCAACGGCTTGGGCGAGCGCGCCGGCAACACGGCGCTCGAAGAGGTCGTCATGGTCATCCGCATGCACGGGCAGGAGCTCGATGCGCACACCGATATCGTGACGCAGGAGCTTACGCGCGCAAGCAAGCTGGTGAGCTCCATCACCGGCATGACGGTGCAGGCCAACAAGGCCATCGTGGGCGTCAACGCCTTCGCGCACTCCTCGGGCATTCACCAGGATGGCGTACTCAAGGCGCGCGACACCTACGAGATCATCGACCCCGCCGATGTGGGCGCCGGTGGCTCGCAGATCATCCTCTCGGCGCGCTCCGGCCACGCAGCGCTCCGCCACCGTATGGCAGAGCTCGGCTATACCTTTGAGGACGACGAGTTCGAGAGCATCTACCAGGCGTTCCTCGAGGTCGCTGACAAGAAGAAGGAAGTCTACGACGAGGACTTGGAGAGCATCGTGCACGAGCGCGAGCGCGTGACCAAGGCCATCTGGACGCTCGGTGCGGTGCAGGTGAGCTGCGGCTTCCCGCTTACGCCCACGGCGACGCTCACGCTCGTGGACGAGGGCGGCGAAGAGCACACCGTGGCTGCCTTCGGTACGGGTCCGGTGGATGCCGTCTACAAGGCCGTGAACCAGATCGTGAGCGTGGAGAACGACCTTTCCGAGTTCGCGATCAAGGCCGTGACGCGCGGCATCGACGCGCTGGGCGAGGTTACGGTGCGCGTAACTGCAGGCGACGGCCAGGTGTACACCGGGCGCGGCTCCGATAACGACATCATCGTGAGCTCCACGAAGGCCTACATCAACGCCCTCAACCGCCTCATCTCCGATCGCCAGTGAGTCATTTTGGGACGGGGTTGTTTTGACCCATTTTGAGACAGTTTAACCCGGTACAACTGTCTCATGCGCGTTCCCCGGAGGAAACCGTCACGTACATGTCCGATTTCCCTTCATCAGCAGGAAGGATTGATCCAATGCCACGACCGATGACCGTAGCAGAGAAGATTCTCGCAGCTCATGCTGGGCTGGACGAGGTTCGCCCCGGCCAGCTCGTAGAGTGCGATTTGGACCTCGTGCTCGCGAACGATATCACCGCGCCCATCGCGATCGACGTGTTCCGCGAGCTGGGCGCCACCGAGGTGTTCGACCGCGACCGCGTGTGCCTGGTGCCTGACCACTACGCGCCCAACAAGGACATCAAGAGCGCCGAGCAGACCAAGAAGATGCGTGACTTCGCCCACGAGCAGAAGATCACCCATTACTGGGAGCAGGGCTGCGCGGGCATCGAGCATGCCCTTCTGCCCGAGACCGGCACCGTGGTGCCCGGCGACCTCGTGATCGGTGCGGATTCTCACACCTGCACGTACGGCGCGCTCGGCGCGTTCACCACGGGCGTGGGTTCCACCGACGCCGGCGTGGGCCTCGCCACGGGCCGTGCGTGGTTCAAGGTGCCGCCCACCATTAAGTTTGAGATTGAGGGCGAGCTCACGGACGGCGCCACCGCGAAGGACATCATTCTGCACATCATCGGCCTCATCGGGGTTGATGGCGCGCTCTATCAGGCCATGGAGTTCACCGGATCCACCATCGCGAGCCTCTCCATGGAGGGCCGCATGTGCATCTCGAATATGGCGATCGAGGCCGGCGGCAAGGCGGGCATCATGGAAGTCGACGATGTGGCGCGTGCGTGGCTCGAGGGCCGTTGCCAGCGCCCGCCGGTGGAGTACCACGCCGACCCGGACGCCGAGTACGCGCGGGTCGTGCGCATCGACGCGGCGGACATCAAGCCGTGTGTGAGCTGGCCGCACCTGCCGAGCAACACGCACCCGGTGAGCGAGTCCGGCCACATCACCATCGACCAGGCGGTGATCGGCTCGTGCACGAACGGGCGAATCGAGGATATGCGCGCCGCCGCCGAGGTGCTGCGCGGACGGCGCGTGGCCGAGGGCGTGCGCTGCATCGTGATCCCCGCGACGCAGGCGGTCTTCAAGCAGTGCATGGCAGAGGGCCTGGCGGATGCGTTCATTGATGCTGGCTGCGTGTTCTCCACGCCTACGTGCGGCCCGTGCCTGGGCGGCTACATGGGCATCCTTGCCGCGGGCGAGCGCTGCGTGTCCACGACGAACCGCAACTTCGTGGGCCGCATGGGCGACCCGACCTCCGAGGTGTATCTGGCGAGCCCGGCCGTCGCCGCTGCGAGCGCCGTGGCCGGCCGCATCTGCGCCCCGTCCGACCTGTGAGTCAATTGAGTCATTTTGGGACGGGGTCATTTTGAGTCATTTTGTCTTACGCCCCGTTCTAGCCTGCTCCTTTTCCCGTTCCCGTCCATCCCTTCCTGCGAAAGGATTTCTCTATGCACTATGAAGGTACCGTTTTCCGCTACGGGCGCGATGTCGACACCGACGTCATCATCCCCGCGCGCTACCTCAACAGCTCAGACCATGCTCACCTGGCAGCGCATGCGATGGAGGACCTCGATCCCACCTTTGCCGAGCGCGTGCAGCCCGGTGACATCGTGGTGGCGGAGGAGAACTTCGGCTGCGGCTCCAGTCGCGAGCACGCGCCGGTGGCGCTCAAAGCGGCGGGCGTGAGCTGCGTTATCGCCAAGAGCTTCGCGCGCATCTTCTATCGCAACGCCATTAACGTTGGCCTCGCCATCTTGGAGTGCCCGGATGCCGTGGACGCCATCGCCGACGGCGCGCGCGTGGCCGTGGACACCGAGACCGGCACCATCACGAACCTCGATACGGGTGCGGCCTTCACCGCTGAGCCCTTCCCGCCGTTCATCGCTGAGATTATCGAGGCCGGTGGTTTGGTGGAGCGCACGCGCCAGAAGCTCGCTCGCGGGAACTGAGACACCGCGCTTGGCGCGGCCGTCGGTGGCCGTACGCAGGGTGTGTTCCCCCTCATTCACGCCAATGTGCGGTACCTCGGCCTCGCTATGGGAAACCCGCTCAGTTCCCTGCTTCATTTGCGAGACAGTTTAACCCGGCACAACTGTCTCATTGCCGTTATGAGACAGTTTAACCCGGCACAACTGTCTCATCCGATTGCCAAGGAGGGCATATGCCGCTTGATAATCCGTTCGCATCTGGCCCCAGCTCGGAGAGCTGGAGCTGCAACGTGAAGAAGACCTACAAGATTTGCTGCTTGCCGGGCGACGGCATCGGTCCGGAGATCATCGCCGAGGGTAAGAAGGTGCTCGCCGCAGTGGGCAAGCGTTACGGCGTTGATTTCAAATGCGAGGACGCGCTCATTGGCGGCGCAGCTATCGATGCCTGCGGCGACCCGCTGCCCGAGGAGACGCTCGCTGCCGCTCGTGCGTCCGACGCCGTGCTGCTGGCTTCGGTAGGCGGGCCCAAATGGGATTCGACCGATCCTGCAGCGCCCCGTCCCGAGCAGGGGTTGCTGCGCATCCGCAAAGAGCTCGGCCTGTACACCAACCTGCGTCCGGTCCAAATCTTCGCGGCGCTCGCCGATGCATCAACGCTGCGCCCCGAGGTCATCGACGGCGTGGATATGATGATCGTGCGCGAGCTCACGGGCGGTCTGTACTTCGGTAAGCGCGAGCGTTTCTACGACGAGCCCGGCGCCGGCACGGCGGGGGCGCCCGGCCAGCGCGCGTACGACACGCTCGAGTACCGCGAGTACGAGATCGAGCGCATCGCGCGGCAGGCGTTCGAGGCGGCGCGCAAGCGCCGCGGCAAGGTGTCGAGCGTGGACAAGGCCAACGTGCTGGAGACAAGCCGCATGTGGCGAGAGATCGTTCACCGAATCGGCGCCGCGGAGTACCCGGACGTGGAGCTCGAGGACGTGCTCGTGGACAATGCGGCCATGCAGCTCATCAGCCGCCCGGCCGATTTCGACGTGGTGGTGACGGAGAACATGTTCGGCGACATCCTCTCCGACGAGGCCGCGCAGATCACGGGCTCGCTCGGCATGCTCGCCTCGGCGAGTTTGGGCGACGGCGTGGCGCTCTACGAGCCGAGCCACGGCAGCGCGCCCGACATCGCGGGGCAGGGAATCGCCAACCCGCTCGCGCAGATCCTCTCCGTGGAGATGATGCTGCGCTACAGCTTCAACATGGGCGAGGCGGCCGACGCGGTGCGCGTCGCGGTGACGGCCGTGCTCGACGAGGGCTGGCGCACGCGCGACATCGCCGACGCCGCGACGCCCGTGGACCGCATCCTCGGCACCGCCGCCATGGGTGACGAGGTGGCCAAGCGGATCTAAGGGCGAGCGCCGTCGGACGCCGCGCCGCGCACCCATATACACCATCCATCGGGGGCTTTCGCAGAGGCGAGGCCCCCTTTTTCTGGTGCCGTTTTGGAGCAACAGGGCCTCGCCGGCGCTCCCGATATTAGATTCGCGACACTAACAGCTGGTTGATGGATACATGAGCCTCCGCCGCCTCGATGGCAACTCGTCGGTGCTGCTCGGGTGTCATGCGCAAGGGAAACTTTCCGCTGAACCGACGACGCCCCAAGGGGATTGGCGGCTGCTCTCCTGCTTCAGCCATATCGGAAAGCACATCGCCAACAAGGCCAACCAAGCCGTTCAAGGCGTCCTGTTGATGGTCGGCGATATGGGAGAGACTGGGGAATTCCGCGACCGTTGCGACGTAGCCCTCATCCTCATCGGACCAGAAGACGCGATAGGTGTACTCATCTGCCTTGATATCCATCGTTCACCACCCGTTCTACTGCGGCTATCATCTGACGTACTTGATATGGGGAGACCATGCCGCCGCGGTTTTGGATGTTGACCCGCGGGTCTCCGACCCAAGTGTGTGCACAAACATATGTTCTATATACTAGAACAGATGTTCGTACTTTGCAAGAAACACTCTGTCCTGTTTTCGCATATCCTGTTTCTGCACACGGAGGGGCATGAGCAGGCTTCAAATCGTTCATGGCTCTCCATGAGAAGCCATCTTCTACAGAAAGGGTATCATGGTGATGCTGCGCGGAAGGTGAGAGGGGGAGGCATGACCGAGGAACATCTGACGGCGGACTTACTCAAGCAGCTTTCCGCTGCTGCAAGACCAGAAGACTACCTGCTCCAGGGCGAGACCATCGATCGAGAGCTGTCGGATTACCTCAATGAGCTGAGAAATGATCGCGGTATGAAGCGCGCTGCGGTGGTACGCGAATCTGCGGTGAACGAAACCTTTGTTTATGACATCTTCAAAGGGAAGAGCCTCCCCGGTCGCGACAATGCTCTCAAGCTTGCATTTGCTTTGCGCTGCAGTCTCATTGAAACGCAGCGGATTTTGCGGCTTGCAGGCGTTTCAGAGCTTTGGCCCAAACGCTCACGTGACGCGGTCATTATCTGGTGCATCGAACGTGGCCTCACGCTGGCGCAATGCGATGACGAGCTCTATCGCCTGGGTGAGCAAACGCTGGTAAACCCAGAGGATGATTCCGCATGAGCCAAGACGGCAAGCGCGTTCTGCATGGGATGAATATCGACGATGTCTACGTGGTCGAGCGCCAGCTAGCGCATGGAGTCGACGGTGTGACGGAGCTCGTGTCGCTCGACGGCACCGGGCCGTTTGTGCGTAAGCGCATTCCGACCGATCGGGCGCACCGCATGGTGTGGGCCGCGCTTTCCGAATGCGATAGCCCGCATCTTCCGCATGTTCACGCCGTGTATGAGATGCCCGATGAGTATGTTGTGGTATATGACTACGTACCGGGTAAAACGCTTGAGGACGCCATGGGGGAGCGAGGGCATCTTCCGCTGGTTGAGGTGGCGCCGATCCTTGCGTCTCTATGCGAGGCTACGGCCGAGCTCCATGCGCACGGGATAATCCACGCGGATATTGCCCCTCGTAACGTGGTGCTCGCTGCTGACGGTGCGCATCTTATTGATTTCGGAATCGCGCAGATGGCGTTCGACGAGCCGAAGCGCGATGATGCGGCGTGGGGGACCAGGGGGTTCGCCGCGCCAGAGCAGCACGGCTTCGCGGCGATGGACGCGAGGTCCGATATCTATGCTATCGGCCGGCTTGCAGGGTATCTGTTGACGGGTGCGGTGCTGCCAGACAAGACCTTCGAGGGCGAGCTCCGCTGCTCGGGAGTGGTGCCTGAGGGCGTGTGCCGGGTGCTGGGACGCGCTTGCGCTTTCGAGCCGAGCGCTCGCTACCAAACGGCCAAGGACCTTGCAACTGCGTTTGCCGCAGCATGTGCGGGAGATGCTGCTCCAGCGAGTCAGAGCACTCCTCCGGTAGGCTGGCCGGCGTACGAGCAAAACGCCACGTATGCAAGGCAACCTGCGCCGCATGATTCGGAGCCTATCAAGCGGAGCGGTGAACGGCCGCCCCTGTATCGCAAGGTCATCATGCTCGCGCTC
Organism: Enorma shizhengliae; assembly: GCF_009676995.1. NCBI lineage: Bacteria > Bacillati > Actinomycetota > Coriobacteriia > Coriobacteriales > Coriobacteriaceae > Enorma > Enorma shizhengliae. Next base: position 31,700 of record NZ_VTFZ01000016.1, on the reverse strand, counting down.
ACGGCTCTTGCCATCGCATGCGCGATAACTGCCATGTATCTGCTGGTCTCCGATAGGTCAACTCCACATAGGGCACAGCAAGATACGCCGATATCGATGTTGGCGAATAGCTCTGGCGGGTATGAAGACACGGGCGATGCCTATGCAGGCAACTCATCGACCGATTTGGTCGAAAAGGCTGTTGAAGGTCTTAGAATTGCCGAATCGACGTGGTACGTATCGAACGGATTCGTGCATTATGCGATAGCGATAGAAAACGCGAGCGACGACGTGGTCGCACTGTTCCCTACGGTGACCATAACGGGCAGAGCGGAGGACGGCAGCGTCCTCTTCTCGAGCGAACAGGTACTCAATGAGCTGTATCCAGGTGAGACCAGGTATTGGGGGAGCATAGCGGGCGACGGATCGTCGGTGCCGGCTAGCGTTGAGTTTTCTATGAGCCGACCGGCAGACGGAGAGGTGCAAGCTGCCTCGGGCGAGCCAAGTAGGCTGAGCGTATCTAACGTTTCGACAAGAAGGAACCAGTTTTCTGACGTCGTCGTTACAGGTGAGGTGACCCTGGAATCGCTTTCTGCGGGAAGCACCGCTTCCCAAGTGCAAGTTATTGCTATCGGGCGCGACGCTCAGGGTGCTATGGTCTTCGGATTCGAGGGATATGTCTCGCTGCCTGCGGAGGGCGACACGGTGCCGTTTGGAGTAACCAGCTTCGATGACGTTCCCGAGTTCGAAACGGTTGAGGTCTACGCTTACACCTGGTAGGCGGGCCGGTCTACCAACTTGGCGGCTGAGCTCTCCACTCCTATTCTCACTGCAAGGCGAATGCTTGCGATTGGTGTCTGCCGTCGCGGGCGCTTCGTGCCCATAACGGGCAGAGCGGGTGCGCGCCTGCGCGGACGGCGCGCCAGCACCGTGCCGCCCGTATAACCGTCCGTTCGCCGGAACGTTTCCAAAACTCAGTTGGCAACTGAGGAAACCCCGAGACTTCTCGCGAAAATTGCAATCGCTCTTCCGGAAGAGCCCGCCCACAGGGCGGTGCTGCGGTTCTCCAGAAGGGAGTTGCGATGAAAGAAAGGCAAGGGCTTGGAGCTACGGGCGCGGGGCGTGAGCTGCGTGCCTGGCTGCTCGGCCGCTCGCCGGGCCTCGGTGTTCACATGCTTGCCGCCCGCTTACCGGGCGGTACAGCATGGAGGGCGAGGGAGGTGCCTATGTGGAAGCGGTCGGACGTTGAGCGCCTGACGGGCCTCACGCGCCACATGATCCAGGACCTATGCAACCCCAATACCAGCAGGGATGGCCTGGGGTTCTGGGAGCCGGCGATATCCAAGCCGGGGTATTCGCGCTTTGACGAAGGCGATCTGCTGGCGTTCTACCTAGTGCGCCAGCTCATGAAGGCTGGGTTCACGCTCAAAGAGATCGAGTCGGCGGTGTTTGATCTGATGGAAGATGACGATTCGTTTGAGCGCACGCTGCGTCGGAAGGCGACGGTGCTTCATCGGCGCCGGGCTGAGCTCGATAGCAAGCTGAGTGCGCTCGAGTATTTGGAGGTGGCCGCGACGGCGGCGACCGATGATCGCCTGTACGCCGTGATGGAGGTCGCATTAACGCAGAGTGCTGAGCGCGCTGTGCAAGTTGCGACGACTGAGACACAGGCGGCGGAGGCGGATGAGGTGCTTGTGCGTCGTGGCATGCGCGAGCTGGTTGCTGCCGTGCTTGGCGTGTTGCGTGGCGAGGGCGCGCCTGCCGAGATGGGCGGGCGCGGGATTGCCCCGCTAGTTGCTGGCTGGGCGAGAGCAGTTGCCGACCTTCTTGCCGATGACGCGGCGCCTGCCACCGCCGGTGCCCAGAGGCTGATCCGGAAGATGGCGCATGCAGTTGCGGGCGAGGGTGCGAGTGCGGGCAGGCACGCTGGCAACGCGTGCGACGCCCTTGCAAGCGAAGACGCCGGCAACGCACGTGACGTCCTTGCAAGCGAATGCACCAGTAGCGCACGCGATGCTCTGGCGGTCCGTGCCCTCGCCGCATTCCTCAACGAATCGGAAAACGGCGTTCCCATCGAGCTCGTTTTTGGCGAGGGCTCGTTCGCGTTTCTCGCGCAGGCAGCTGTAGCCCGCGTGAACGATATGGATAAGCAGCTCAGATAGAAGGGATGGCTGGATATGGGAGAGGCAAAGATGCCGCGCGCGGGGTTGGGGGCAGCGCGCCTCGTGGCTCGTATCGCGATGGTCGTAGGCGCCCTCATGTTGGTGGCGGCGTTCTTCTTGCCATGGGCTTCGGCGGGGGACGAGTTCCGCGATGCTGCAGCGCTCGCACCCGACGTTGTGTTCTATGAGCCAACGGGGATGACGGTTTCCGGTGCGACCGATATCTCGCTCATGGAGTACGCCCAGGTGTATGGCTCCATGGGAGGAACGTGGCAGGTATATATGGTCATCATGTACGCGACGGTGGGCGTAGCCGCTGTTGCCTTGGTTTTCGCTGCATTTGGGAGGCCCGTTCCAACGGTGGTCTTCGGCATCGCAGCCTTTGCTGTCTCACGCCTTTTGGTGTGGGACTTCGGTGATCGCGGGGTGCTTCCCAGCAGTACGCACGATTGGGGCCTCGCGCCAGCGGTGTACGTCGTTGGCCTTGTTGTGGTGTTAGCTGCGTCGGTTTGGATGTTCATGCTCAAGCGGCAGGAGGGCAAACGTCAGGGGAAAGACGCTTCCGCTCGGCCGGCGGGGGCGCCTCGCTAGATGTGCTGGAGCAAAACGTAATGGTATTCGAGGTAAGGAGAGTACGATGAAACGATTCTGGATGATTGCTGCGATGGGTGCCTTGGCCATCGTCCTTACGGGTTGCAACAATGGGGGAGGTGCTGAGCCCTCTGCGGCGGGATCGCAGTCGGCGGGGCAGGACGCGTCTGCTGGCGCGGCCTCCGCTCAGCAGAGCACGGTCGAAGCGGGGAGCCCGGAGGAGGTTCTCGCCAATATACAGGCCGATTTTAACGATACCGCTCAGAAGTTGTATGACGAGCAGGCGGCGATGTTTGATGAGGTTGGTGAGAGCTTTGACGACTATACTGCCAACCAGCAGCTCGTTAATGACTGGTACGCGCTTGCGCTGAGCGAGACGGAGGCGCTTGGAGAGCGCACCTATGAGAACAGCAAGGTGTACTTCCAATCGGTGATTAACACGGTTGATCCCAGTGACGATGATGCAATTCACGATGCCATCGAAGCGTACTATGATGCGATTTATGAAGACGCCTATGGCGACTACTACGATGCCGTCTACGAGGACGCGTTCAAGGACGCCTATGATCAGTTCTACGACGGCATTCTTGCTGATGCGCTTGATGCTGAGGACTATGGTGTCGTTTCGGATGCAAGGTCTGAGGAGTATGACAGCTGGTCCGATGCGCGCTCGGACATCTATAACGCGATTTCCGATGCTCGTTCGGATGTTTACGATGTGAGCTCCGATGCATACAGCGCGTACTATGACGATGAATTCATTCTCGATGAAATCTTCCGGGATCCGGTCGTCAACGTGAAAAAGAATGACGAGGAGTAAGGACCTGGAGGCGCGGTGCCGTTCGGTCCAAGTGGCTTAGAACTCCACGAGTTCGCGCACCGGCGTATCAAGCGCTCGCGCGATGCAAATGAGGATATCGATGCCGATGTCGGCCGTTCCTGTCTCAATCTTCCAGAGATAGGAACGGCTGATTCCCGTCATGAGGGCAAGTTGCCGCTGCGAGATGCCTTGCTCGGTGCGAACGGCCCTGATCCGGGAGCCCAAACTTCTCTTTTCGCGCACGTTATCCATGTTCTGAGCATACGTGCGGTATAGTGTGATGTGGCTCACTGTAGAGAGCATATATCGGGGAAGCATGATTGGGGTGCATCATGGCATTTAATCTATCGAAGGGAAAGATGAAGCTGGCAAAAGCTGGTGCTATCGGCGCGTTAGTCGGCCTGTTGCTGGGTATCGTGGGCACGCTATTTCTCTCAAATTACAATCCGCCCGATGACAACTCGCATAACGAGGCGTCGGTCGTATTCGGTAGAATCGTTTCTCAGAATGAGCTCGTATCGGTTTCGCAGGATTACAACATCGTCGATAAAGTCTCAGACGCTAATTCTTTTTTCGGATTATTCGATATTCCGTTTACTGGGAACAGCTTTTGGTATCGCTATACCGGGACAATTAAGGCTGGCGTGAACTTGGAGACGGCGAATATCGACGCGCAGGGGACCAAGATTACCATCACGCTCGATCCCGCGTACATTATTTCGAACGAGCCGGATATGGATCAGTCCGGGGTGCTCGAAGAGAACAACAACGTCCTTAATCCAATTCACGTAGATGATGTTGACGAGTTTCAGCGTTGGTGCATTGAACAGAGCGAGGCGGACGCAATTGAAGGCGGTTTGCTCGAGGACGCCCAGGTTGAAGCGGAAAGCAGGCTGTCTAATCTCTTTTACGTTGCGCTCGGAGACGAATATACCGTTGAATTTGTCTGGCGCGAGGCACCGTTAGAGACGGAAGAGGCTGCGGATTAAGTCGAGCCGCCTTGAGCGGGGAACTTTGATGATGAAGAACAGGTGCACTAGCGCATGCGGCCGTCGATGCAGCGCACCTTCGGTCTCACACGCAGAGTTGGGGGCTACTATGGCGTTTTGCGCTTCTTGCGGAAATCAGTTGGCACACGGAGCTCGGTTTTGTCCCAAGTGCGGTGCTCCGGTCGATTCTACTCGGGAAGATGCAGCGCCAGATGGCGCGGAGCTTGCGGTTCCTGTGCCCAAGGCTGAATCATCGCAAGCGTCAGAAGATGAGCTGTTCGAAAAAGCCCTCGATATGATCGGGGTGGTATCGAAGATTCAGTTTATCAAGGTCGATCGCAGCGATTTTCTCACCAAGCAGTTCGCGAACTCCCCGTATCTTGAGCAGATACTTGCTGACGGACCGCAGGTAGTGTATTCCGCCGACGCGTTACGCAAAGAGGCAGACAAAGTGATTATGGAAAACACGACCAAGTCCGCTGCCACCTCTTTCGTCTCTGGCCTTCCATCAAATCCAGTTGTTATGGTTGCTGCCGGCGGAGCCGACGTGGTGCAATACTTCGGCTTCGCTATGAATCTTGCCCAGAAACTTGCCTATCTCTTTGGCGAAGACGCGCTGTTTATCGACGGAACCTCCGATATGCCGCTTGAGGCCAAGTATCGTGTGGTTGCATATCTTGGCGCCATGTTCGGAGCGGGTGGTGCGGCGAAGCTCATTTCAACCACATCGGTTAAGGTGGGCGAACAGGTTGGTAAGCGCGTGGCGGCAAAAGCGCTTACCAAGACGGCGTGGTACCCGCTGTTCAAAAAGGTCGGCTCGCTGGTTGGTCAGAAGATCACGAAGAAAACGGTCGAAAAGACCATCACCAAGGCCGTTCCCGTCATTGGCGGTGTTGTTTCCGGTGCGTTGACGTTCGTCACCTTTAAGCCAATGGGCGAGCGGCTCGCGGATGTGTTCACTCAGAACTTGAAGGGCGAGTTTGCCACCGATGGCGTCTTGGAGCTCAATCCAGAGTTTGTCGCAACGTTGGACGCGGAGTCTGGTCGCGCATTGACGGAGTAGGATGGATGCTGCTTCGGCTGATGTTGCGAGCATCAACGTGGGAACACGCGACAACGATGCCCCCTGTTCTGTACATAATTATGTACGTTATTAGCTACAATATAGTCTGAGACCAAGGAGGTGGCCATGGATGCAATCTATTCGGCAACGGCGCTGCGCGATCATCCCCGTGAGGTGAAGCGTGCTGCTCAAGAGCGTCTCGTACGCATTACCGAGAACGGCAAAGGCGCCTATGTGTTTTGTTCTGAGGAAGTCTTTCAGCAGCAGATAGACGATGCGGTCGAACGTGCTCTATACGTGCAGCGCGCTGAGGCGGCGATTGATGCGGGGCGGCGTGCGTTCGAAGCGGGGGACTATATCGAGGGCATCGATGCCGCTCGACAGGCAGTGGCAAAGCGGCGGGTTCCTCGTGGCTAAGCTGCTGTTCACCGCTCCGTTTCTCGATGATCTGGCCCAACTCGATGAGCGAGTTGAGGCAGAGGTGTGGCGCAAGCTCGAATTAGTGCAGAGCGTGCCGGGCGTGGGCACTTCTCTTGTTGAGCCCCAGCTCATCCGCTCGTATGGCACATCCTGCCTGAAGATAGCTGTTTTTGGCTTTGATGCCCTGTATGAGCGACATCCCGCTGCCGACGATGCGGGTGATGAGTTCGTTGTTGTTTTGGGAATCATCTCCCAGCGGCGCGTTCGCTGAGCGTATCAGCGTTTCACGCATCGCGACGCCCGGTAGGTGGTAGACGCCTGTAGCGATGTCCGCATACCGTCGCGATGCATACGTGGTAGAAAAATGCTCCAAATGGATTATCTCGGATTGCTTTGCCGCTAAAGCTCTTGTTCGGCAATTGCTAGCCGTTCGCTCACGTTGGCTCTTGCAAACAACACGCGGGCAATAGTGACGCGCTGGGTATCTTCCTCGACCCAATAGAATGCGACGTAGTGGCCTGAGCGTATGGTTCGATACTCATGGGCAAGCGGTCGAACCGGTACGTATACGGAGCGACGGTACGGCATGCTGGTCAGGCTTTCCGCAGCAGCGATGATCCCTTCAATGGTGCGAGTTGCCGCTTCAGGATTATCAAGGGCAAGGGTAATGTACCGTGCGATATCTTCGAGGTCCTGCCGAGCGGTAGGAAGATATGAAACGCTATACATGGCTGGCGGCATAGGTTTGCTCGGCGGCCCTTGAAATGACGTTTCGAATCGACTCCAGCACCTCATCTGAAGAGTATCGCGTGCCCGTCGTTTCGGCTTTGCGCTCTGCCTCCTGCAGTTTTGCGTATACGCGGCTATCAAATTCCAACGCCTCGTACGTCTCCATGCTCATGACCACCATGTCGCCGACGCCGTTTTTTGTGAGGAATATAGGCTCGCCGCTATCGTGCACATCCCGCGAAATCTCGGCAAACTTGTTGCGAAGGTCGGATATGGGGCGAATGCTTTGCATGACAGCTCCTCAAAGTACAGATGCCTTAGCTATCATAATTATGATAGCTAAGGCAAAGAGCAGGAGCAAGAACAATAGCCTGGAGTAAATCGTCGCTGTTCGGAGAGTATAAATATGAGCAAAGCTTTTCTGATCCATGGTAGCCTGTACCGTGGTTAGACAACTTCTTTTGAGCAGGCGAATGAAAAAGAGGTGGCTTGCATGAACATCCAGATCTTCGGAACCAAGAAGAGCTTCGACACCAAGAAGGCGCAGCGCTACTTCAAGGAGCGGCGCATCAAGTTCCAGTTCATCGACCTGCGCGAGAAGGAGATGAGCAAGGGCGAGCTGCAGAGCGTGATGCGCGCGGTGGGCGGTCTCGACGCGCTCATCGACCCCAAAGCCAAGGACCAGGACACGGTCGCGCTCATCACCTACCTCGCCGAGAGCCAGAAGTTCGACAAGCTGCTGGAAAACCAGCAGATTCTGCGCGAGCCCATCGTCCGTAACGGCAAGCAGGCCACAGTGGGCTACGAACCCGATACCTGGAAGACCTGGGAGTAGCGGTGCCCTTCGCTGCTGCGTTCTAGGGAGGCTGCGGCACAAACGGCCCGATGCGCCCGCATCCCCAGAGCGAAGCCGCTCCCTCCACCCGCCGGCCCGCGCCCTCCGCGGTGCCCATGCCCAGCCAGACTGTCGCTTCTGCCGCCGTCATCCATCTCGCGCCTCCGAAAGGAACCCCCATGAGCACCCTCATCGTCTACTGCCACCCCTACGAGCAGAGCTTCTGCCACGCGATGCTCGATGCCCTCTGCGAACGCTACGACCGCGAGGGCACTCCGTACCAGGTCATCGACCTGCATGCAGACGGCTTCGACCCCGTCCTCTCGCGCGACGAGCTCGCGGTCTACGGCGAGGGCACGGCGCTCGATCCGCTCGTGACGCGCTACCAGGGGCTCGTCGCCGGCTCCGACCGCCTCGTGTTCATCTTCCCCATCTGGTGGAACGACATGCCCGCCATGCTTAAGGGCTGGCTCGACAAGGTGCTGCTGCAGGGCTTCTCGTGGGAGCCCACGGGCGCGGGCCTCAAAGGCACGCTCACCTACATCACATCGGCAGAGGTCTACACCGCGTCTTCGAACCCCACCGAGTTCCTGCGCGAGCAAACCGGTGACGCCATCCAGCGCATGTTCATCGAAGGCACGCTGTGGCAGCTCGGTATCTCGAGCGGTACCTGGGAGAACTTCGGTAGCATGGATGTCTCCACGGAAGAGGAGCGCGCGGCGTTTTTGCGGCGGCTGGCGGGGAAGGACGAGTGGCCCGGCGTGCTGCGGCTGGCAGGGAAGGACGAGTGACCCGGCGTGCGGCGGCTGGCCGGGAAGGGCGCATAACCGGCGTCCAGCGGGCTTTTCGGCGGTTTCCCCGGGGGGCGCGTACTTGGTTTTGTATGATTTGAGGCGGTCTACTTTAGCGACTGCCCAAAAACTGAAAAACTCATCTTTACCAGGCAGGCAGTCTACCTGCTAAAACGCAGTGTTTCCGCAGCTCGATGAGTTTGGAGATTTTTCAACTTTTGGGCAGTTTATCCCGGGGCCATAAAGTAGACCATGCGAACAATGAATAAAACCAATGCGATTCTGCATATTATCCCAGCATTGCCGCAATGGCGCGCACAACGGCATCCTTGGCGGCGGAGGTTTTGCTCGCGTCGGCCACCGTCAACACGACGCTGCCCTTGATGCCCAGCTCGCCAACCTCGGAGAAAAACACGCTGGGCCCGTCGGTCACGGCCGACGCGCTTTCTGCTGCGCGGCGCGCCTCGGCAATGATCTGGGCGGAGAGCTCGTCGAGGTCGACGGGTTTGCCCGCACGCGCGCGGTCGCGCGCGGTGGTAGCCTCGTCGTTCCCGGCGGCGCTGGCATCCCCGCGACGCGCCTCGAGTTCGCGCAGCGTGGGATAGGTGCGCGGCACGCTGAAGGGCACCGTTACCCGGCTTGCAGGCAGAAGGTGCACGAGCGCCGTCGTGGAGATGATCGAGTTGGGGATGATCACCGTCTGGCCCAGGCTGTCCTTGATGGTGGTGTGGCGCCATGTAACGTCCTGCACCACGCCGCGCTCGCTGCTCACCTCGATGTTGTCGCCGGGCTTCACGATGCCCATGAACGTAACCTGGAGTCCGCCAATGAGGTTGGAGAGCGTGTCTTGGAAGCCGAGCGAGACGGCGATGCCGCCGACGCCGAGGGCGGCGATTACCGAGCTCGTGTTGACGCCGAAGCAGCTGTCGAGCACGATGCTCGCGCTGACGATCCAAATGATGGCGCGCACGATGTTAATGATGATGCTCGAGCTGGGCAGCGGGTTGCTATCGTGGTGCAGCATGCGCATTGCCGCCTTGACAGTAAGCTTTTCGACCACCCGTGTCGCTATCACGATGATGACCGCCCATGCGACTTGTTGGAAAAGCGGGTGGGTGACGATTGCCTGAATGCTGGAAAGAACGCCGTCCATGATGCTCCGGTTCTCGCTGCGATGGTCCTTCTCCCATGGTACCCGAAGCGCCGTGTTCCAGTCTTGGCCGATGGGCGGTATCGGGGGCAGCGGGCTGCGGGCACGGTGGACTTTGCGCAGCAGATCGGGCACGAGACGGGCGGCGGGCGGCGCTATCCGTTCGGGTTGCGGTCGGGCTGGATCTTGGCGGCAATGTTAGAATCCAGCTTGACAGGAGCAGCCAGGGCGATTGATGTGACGGGTAGTGACGAGCATGAACATTAAACTCTACGAGCTGCGGGAAGACGAGAAGCCGGCGTTGGCCGAGGTCATGGCTCGAATCGGGGCTGGCGACGCTCGAGTTGGGGGCGACGCTCGGATGGCGGGCGACGCCCAAGTGGCAGGCGGCACCCAGGTGGCGGGCGACGAGCCGGTTGGCACGGGTGCGGCCTCGCGGGTAGGCGACGCTGCGAAACCAGGCGCGGCCCCGCAGGCGAGCGACGCTCCGAAGCGGGGCGCTGCTCTGCAGACGTGCGCGGCCCCGTCCGACATCACGATCGATGCCGTTCCCGACGAGCTCGGGATCGAGAACGTGGCGAGCGCTCAGGGCTTCGATGCGGTGGTTATCTCGGGCAGGAGCGCTATGACGGCCGAGGTGCTCGACCGGCTTGCGGAGCTCGGGGTGAAGTACCTCGCCACGCGCACCGTGGGCGTTGACCATATCGACGTGGCGCATGCACACGAGCTCGGGCTGCGCGTATGCAACACCGGCTACCCGCCCGAGGGCGTGGCGGAGTTCGCTGTGATGCTCATGCTTATCGTGCTGCGCCGCTACAAGCCGACGCTCTGGCGCCAGCAGGTGAACGACTACTCGCTCGGCGGGCTCGAAGGGCGCGAACTCGGCCGCCTTACCGTGGGAATCGTGGGCACGGGCCGTATCGGCCAGCAGGTCGCGCGCATCTTGGGCGGTTTCGGCTCCAAGGTACTCGGCTACGATCCCTATCCGAGCGACGCGGCGCGCGCGGCAGGGATCGAGTACGTGCCGCTCGAGGAGCTCTACCGGCGCTCGGATGTTGTGACACTGCATGTTCCGCTTACGGAGGAGAACCGCGGCATGGTCGACGCCGAGGCCATCAACCAGATGCGCGATGGCGTGGTGCTGGTCAACGTGAGTCGCGGTGAGCTCATCGATGTGGCGGCTGTTACGAGTGCCATCGAGTTCGAGAAGATCGGTGCGCTCGCCATGGATGTGTTCGCAGACGAGGGGGGCATCTACCACGAAAGCCGCGTGAACGATATCATTCGCAACCGCGATATGGCGTACCTGCGGCAATTCCCCAACGTGGTGCTCACGCCGCACATGGCGTTCTATACCGATACCAATGTGAACAGCATGGTCGAGCAGGGCGTGCGGGGCGTGATCGCCATGGCCGAGGGTCCTGGCAGCTGGGCGAGCGAGGTGTAGCGGGGTGCGGTTTGCGCCGCATATCGCTGGCGCATGGCTACGTTCGGTCCAAAATCCGTTGTTATCCATGTTCGAGGTTCGATAGGGGAAATATGGCGCAGCGCGAACGGCGCCCACAGCCGACACATATCCACGTGCGCGGCGCACGGGTGCACAACCTGAAGAACATCGATGTCGACATTCCGCTTGGCGAGCTCGTGGGCATCGCGGGCGTTTCGGGCTCGGGCAAGAGCTCGCTCGCGCTGGGCACGCTCTATGCCGAGGGAAGTCGCCGTTATTTGGACGCGCTCTCCACCTACACGCGCCGGCGCATCAGCCAGTCCGCGCGCGCCACGGTAGACGAAGTGCGCCATGTGCCGGCAGCGCTCGCACTGCGCCAGCGCCCGGGCATTCCCGGCGTGCACTCAACCTTCGGAACCTCAACCGAGCTTCTCAACTACCTGCGTCTTGTGTTCTCGCGCTTGGGTAGCCACCGCTGCCCGCATTGCGGCGCGCATGCCGCGCCGTCCATGGCCGTGGCGCTCATGCAGCCCATCACGTGCCCGTCATGCGGCCGGGAGTTCTTCGGCCCCGGTGCGGAGGACCTTGCCTTCAACAGCGCGGGCGCATGCCCCACCTGCGGCGGAACGGGCATCGTGCGCACGGTGGACGAGGCTTCGCTCGTGCCGGATGAGTCCCTCTCCATCGACGAAGGGGCTGTGGCTCCGTGGAACACCCTCATGTGGGACCTCATGAAGCAGGTCGCGCGGGAGATGGGCGTGCGCACGGACGTGCCGTTTTGCGAGCTCACGCCCCAAGAGCGCGACATCGTCTTCCATGGCCCGGCGGAGAAGAAGCACATCCTCTACCACGCCAAGAAGGGTGACAACTTCGCGGAGCTGGACTTCACCTACTTCAATGCTGTCTACACGGTGGAGAACGCGCTCGCCAAGGCCAAGGACGAAAAGGGGCTCGCGCGCGTGGCCAAGTTCCTGCGCGAGGAGGTGTGTCCCGATTGCGGCGGCACGCGCCTTTCTGCGGCTGCGCGCGGGCCGGTGATCGATGGCATGACGCTCGGCGACGCCACACGCATGACGCTCGATGAGCTCGCGGCATGGGCGCCTGGCGTGCCCGCGCTCATGCCGGAGGAGCTCCGGCCCATGGCCCAGGTCATCGTGGCCGAGATGGCGGAGCCCATCTGCCGCCTGCAGCAGCTGGGGCTCGGCTATCTGAGCCTCGACCGCGCGAGCTCCACGCTTTCTACGGGCGAGCGTCAGCGCGTGCAGCTTGCCCGTGCCGTGCGCAACCGTACGAACGGCGTGCTCTACGTGCTTGACGAGCCGTCCATCGGCCTGCACCCTTCCAACGTCGAGGGCCTGCTCGGCGTGGTGGACGATCTCTTGGACGACGGTAACTCCGTGGTGCTCGTGGACCACGACGTGCGGGTGCTCCGCCACGCCGACCATCTGATCGAGATTGGCCCCGGTTCAGGTGCGGATGGAGGCAGCATCATTGCCCAGGGCGCGGTGGAGGAGGTCGAGTCCTCGCCGGCCACGCGCATCGGGCCGTTCCTCTCGGGTGCAAGGAGCGTGCGCGTGCGTGAGCGCGCGGCGGCTAGCGATATGTTCGTCCATGGCGCGGTGCGGCTCGAGACGGGGGCGATTCACACGGTGAGGCCGCTTGCGGTCGAGATTCCGCGAGGACGGCTCACCGCGGTCACAGGGGTCTCGGGCAGCGGCAAGACGACGCTTGTGCTGGAGAGCCTTATTCCGGGGTTGCGCGCAGCCATCGCGGGCGAGCAGCTACCAGCGCATGTGCGTGCCGTGGAGGCCGAGGGGCTGCGCCGCGCCAACCTCATCGATGCCACGCCCATTGGGGCTAACGTGCGCTCTACGGTGGCGACCTACTCCGGCGTGCTCGACGACCTTCGCCGCGCCTACGCCAAGCTGCCCGAGGCCAAGGAGCGTGGCCTCAAGGCGGGCGCGTTCTCGTATAACACGGGGAGCTTGCGGTGCCCGACCTGCGACGGCACAGGGCAGATTTCGCTCGACGTGCAGTTTCTCCCGGACGTTGACATCCCGTGCCCGGATTGCGGGGGCTCGCGCTATAGCGGTGCGGCGGCCGAGGTTCGCTTGGCGGGCGACATCAGCCTGCCGGAGCTTCTCTCCTATACCGTTGACCAGGCGCGTGATGCGCTTGCCGAGACCGGCCTGCGTTCGGCCAAGGCCAAGCTTGCGGTGCTTTCCGACTTGGGGCTTGGGTACCTTACGCTCGGCGAGGCCACCCCGGCGCTTTCCGGCGGCGAGGCGCAGCGCCTCAAGCTGGCAAGCGAGCTCACGCGCAGCCAGGAAGACGCGCTTTTCGTATTTGACGAGCCTGCGATTGGCTTGCATCCGCTTGACGTGGAGGTGCTCCTCGGTGTGCTGCAGCGGCTTATCGACAACGGTGCCACGGTGGTGGTGATCGAGCACGATCTGGATATGATCGCGAACGCCGACTACGCGATCGACCTGGGTCCCGGCGGGGGAGAGGACGGCGGGCGCATCGTGTGCGCTGGCGCTCCCGAGGAGGTCGCCGCGTGCCCGCAAAGCATTACCGGTCGCTACATCGCCGAGGAGCTGGGGCGTTAGGTTCTTATCGCATGTGCTTCGATGCAGCCGATGCGCCGCGGTTCCGTGATGTTTTTTAGTGCTTGCCAGCAGATTTTGATGCGTCCTGCGTACCCGCTTCTTCGATTTGGGTGCCTCTATCTGCACTGGTGAGATGAAGGGACGAACGCGGTTGGGTTGATGTTTGATGGGGGAGACTCCTGCTGACGATTCGGTAAGGTCGCTCTGATATTGGTAGACATATTTCCAATGTGCCAATCAAGGAGCATCGCCCGTGGACATGGTGCTTGCCGGGAGAACGGCCTTTCAATTCCATCGCATTCCACCGCAGGTTGCGATGCTCGTCAATGAGGAACTCGATGTTACGAGCGCACTGGGTCCTCGCATGCTCGCGCGCAGGCAGTCGTATTTCCATTACCTGACGACGCCACTGGAAATACTGGTGTTCGAAAGGCGGGCTAGGCACGCTTCCAAAGGCATTCATAGAACGCTATGGACCGGTGAGCTTCCTGTTGGGAGCGTTTGGGATATCGACGCTTATCTCAAGGTCGCCTCTCCGGCTTTCACGCTCTTCTTATTAGCCCAGCGTGTAAGCATAATCCAGCTCGTGATGGCGATGTATGAGCTTACGGGACGCTTCACCGTGTTTGCGGCTGATCCGAAGCATATGGAATACCTCGAGCATGCGGGCGCGCTGTCGGATGCCTCGTGGAGGCTTGCCCCGGGCCGGTCCGGTCAAAGCACCTTATGGATGCGTCCTCCTCTGGTAACCATAGAGGAGCTTTGGGATATGTGCGAGAAAACCAGAGGCAGAAGGGGGCACAAGACTTTCGAGCGCGCGCTTAAGGAAGTGAAGGGGGTCGTGGCGTCTCCCCTTGAGGCGAGGGCTGTGATCCGGCTGTGCGGCAGCCGTTTGCTTGGAGGCGAGGGGTTCGGCCCGGTGGAACTCAATTCCAAGGTTCGGTTTAGCCGGGCGGCACGGGCGGTTACGGGGCAGGACCACGGTATCGTCGACATATTGTTTCCCGCAGATGATAGGCATAAGGATTTTGCCTATGAGTGCCAAGGGCGAGCAGTGCATGGTCCATACGGTTTGACGGGCGCCGATGCCAACCGGCTGCTGGGCCTGCAGCTCATGGGCATAGATACGGCGCTTCTCACCTATGAGCAGCTGGCAGATCAATATAGATTCGAGCAGGTGCGCCGCCTAACCGCTGACAAGCTTCACGCGAGGTATCAAGAGAAGTCGGCTGCCCTGCTCGAGCATGAGAGACAGCTGAGAAGAGAGCTGTTTATTGATTGGGAAGATTTGTGCGGGGAGGTGCGATGAGGAGCGACACCTGTTTCTCACGGTTGGATTGGTGGAACAAGTGGCGCTTGCTTCACGGGAAGGCGTGGGTTACGCGAAGTACTCAAATACTTTTCCAGAAGTGAGTGCGAAAATGCCGACTCCCGAAGTAGACCATGTTTTTGGACAGGAAAACCGCAGATAATTTCTTCGGCAATAAGGTGGCTACTCGGGGATTCTCGAATTAGGCACTCACTTCTGAAATTATTTGCTCTGGGGCCATTCGAAAGGGATTCAAATAGCGGATGCCCAAGTCGCCGCGCGCCCTATTGATGGGCGCAGCGGCTAGCCAAGCAGCTCGGAAACGGTGCTAGCGACCAGCGTGCGTGGGAGCAGCACGTCGAGACCGGATTCGCGCCGCGCTATATCGCGCATCGACACGGAGAATCCCATGCAATCGAGGCAGAGGAACGCGCAATTGCTGCCGCGCAGGGAGCGCGCCGCGTGCGCGATTGCGTCGAGGTCGCCGTAGGGAGAAGCCTGAACTACCTGAATGGAAAGGCCCGCGTCGCCCCACCATGCGCGCGCTTGCTCCACCTGGGCTTTATCAGGGACCATAACAGCGATGGTTCGCCCGCCGGCAAGGGCGTGCGCGACGCTGTAGAACAAGGGCTGCGGGATGATGAGAGGGACCTTGTGGCGTAGCTCTGGGAAGCCGCCGGTGCAGAGCAGGATGATCGCATCGGCGCCTGCTGCCTCGGCTTCGTCGATGCGCTTCTGTACCAGCGGAACAATTCGGGTGCCTGAGAAGGTGGCCTGGCGCCCGTCGCGCATGCGCGACACGAGCACCTCGTCGCCGGGCAGCGGTTTGAGTTCGCGTTCGACCTCTTCGAGGGTCATGTCATCGAGTGTGCCGTATTCGATGAGCTCGAGACCGGGGGCGAGTTTGCTACGGATGTCGTCTGTCATATCGATCCGGGGCGACTGGCCAACGGTGATTCCTGCGATCGATCTCATGTCTGCCCCTTTCGCGGCTTGATCCGGCGGCCTTAACGGCGGTTCGTATGAAAAGTAGCGAGGGGTCCGCGCGGACCCCTCGCTCGAGATGCGATGCTAGTTTGCGCCGCCCATGGTCTGGTAGCGCTCCATGGTTCCGTAGAGCTCCACGAGATGGGCCCATTCGCCCTCATCGTAGAACTTGCAGGAACCGGCTCCGAAGAGCTTGGCGACCTCGACCGCGAAGCGCGCGGCTTCCTCCACATCGTTCGCGTGGGTGGCTCCGGTCGCGCAGCCGGCGACCATCTGCTCGGTGGCGATGGCCACGCCCACAACGGGGGCCGAGGTAGCGGTCGTGGGCTGCAGGATGCTGTTCAGGTGGTAAAGGTCGTTGCCGTAGGGGGTGATGTCCTGCTGGGACAGGGCAAAGACCTGCGGCATCTTACCGGTCACCCGGGTCATGACATCCATCAGGTCGTTCGCAACGGGCAGGATGTAGCCGTCTTTGGTAGTGGGGGAGATGGCGATGCCGTTCACGTTGATGATGCGGTTGCCCTTGGTGGTGTCGATGGAGACGATTGCCTCCATGCGCGGGTCGACCTCCATGCGATTCATGGTAGCCATATCAATGGGGGAGTCCATGAACGGCACGGGCTCGTGCGGGAGTGTCGGGGCGTCGGGGCAGACATGCGTCGCCACGATGACGTCACCGGGCAGGACATCGCCGGCGGCGTGCATCTCGACGAGTTTGAGCGCGCACGTGAGCGCGGCGAGCGCGCCATCGCCGTCCGATACCGCACCGATGAGCTCGGGGCGGGCGCCCAAGCCGCCAAGACGGCCGATCACGCCGAGGGTGGGCGCGTCTCCGCCTTGGCTCTTGCCGTTCGAGCCGGGGATGAGGATCTTGATGCAGTCGGTGCTACCTGCCTCGGAGCCCACGGTTTCCACGGTGACATCGGTCGCACCACGCGAACGAAGCAGCTCGGCGACCTCCTCGCCGTTGGCCTGGGGCTTGTCGATGAGGTCGTAGATTTCGAGCAGTTGACGCAAAAGCATGGCGCTCCCTTCGGTCGAAGTAGATATCCGAGAGCAAAGTCTAGCGCAAATGGGGGTGCCGAATTGTCTGGGAACGGTGTAGTTGCGCCGCCCATTGTTTCCTAATGGTGAACTGACGCGTTTCCCCGCCGGTGGGAGTTCGCCCTCCCTATAGTTACCTACAAGTTCCACACTCCGGTGCGCTAAAGCGCTTGCAGGAACAAGCGACACGCATCGCGCACCGGTACGGTCGGGGTTAGGAGTCGATATGAGCAAGTTGACGAGTAAGCACGTCACCCGTAGAGGGTTCCTGGGCTGCGTCGCCATGGCGGGTGTTGCCGGAGCCGGGCTTATGCAGGCGGGTTGCGCGTCCGGCGATTCGGGCGGATCGGGTTCCGCTGCCACCGTCGAGGGCGGCACGTTGAACATCTCGCTGGCATCGTCGCCGGCTTACCTCGACCCGGCAAAATATACCGGTGTCTACGAATCCCAGATCATCAACAACGTCTGCGACACGGTCGTGCAGTACAGCATGGACCTCTCGGAGATCGTTCCGGCGCTTGCGACCGAGTGGACCGTTTCCGAGGATGGTGCGACCTACACCTTCACGCTGCGCGATGACGTCGTCTTCCAGGCGGGCGAGTACCAGGATGGCCGCGCGATGACCGCCGAAGACATCAAGTATTCGCTGGAGCGTTCCGCCAACGACTCGGCCATGAACCGTCTCGACATGCTCGACCACTGCAACGTCATCTCCGACACCGAGATCGAGTGCGTGCTCACGAACCCCAACTCATCGTTCCTCACCGCGCTTACCGACGCGGGCAACGCCATCGTTCCCAAGGAAGAGGTCGAGGGCTGGGGCGACAGCTTCGGCGAGCACCTCGTGGGTACCGGTCCTTTCCGGATGGTGCAGTTCACGCGTGACCAGCAGACCGAGCTTGCGCGCAACGACGCGTATTGGGGCGAGAAGCCCAACCTCGATGGCGTGATCTTCAAGGTCATCACGGACGCCACGCAGTCCGCCAACGCCCTGTTCACGGGTGATGTCGACATGGTGACGGATCTCAAGGGCGAGTCGCTGCAGACCGTGGAGAACGATTCCAGCTATGTGGTCGATCGCATGGACGGTCTGAACATCGCCTACATCTACATGAACATGGTCAACGGCCCCACCGCCGACCAGCGCGTGCGCAAGGCGATCCTCATGGCGGTGAACCGCGAGGACCTCATCGCCGCAGGTTACCCCTATGGCGGCGCCTCCGAAGCGACGTTGCCGCTTCCCAAGGGCAGCTGGGGCTATGACGAGTCGGTCGAGAGTACGGTCCCGGAGTACGACCCCGAGGCGGCGCGCGAGCTCCTCGCCGAAGCCGGTTACCCGGATGGCTTCTCGATGAACTACTACACGAGCAACACGACCCAGCGCCTGGACATCGCAACAGTGTTCCAGCAGCAGGTCAAGGAGAATCTGAACATCGACGTCGAGATCCATACCAACGACTGGGGAGCGTTCTCCGAGGTTGCCGCTTCCGGCCAGGCCGACATCTACGCCATGGGTTGGAGCTGGTACCCCGATCCGTTCTTCTTCCTGAACAAGCTGTTCTCGAGCTCCGAGATCGGCGCCCTCGGCAACGGCGCGGGCTTCAGCGATCCCGAGGTCGATGACCTGCTGCAGCAAGCGCTCGAGGTCACCGACCAGGACGAGCGCGCGGACCTCTACAAGCAGGCGCTTGCCAAGATCGTCGCGCAGGATCCCATGCTCGTGTACGCGTCCGAGGAGGTCTGCACCGGACTCACTCAGAGCGTCCAAGGGTACGTGCAGCGTGCCGACCAGCTCGTCTACGTCGTCAACTCCGAGGTCAACATGTCCAAGACCGCGTAGCTTTAAGCCCTGCTGCCTGAATGTCTTGGACGACGTTCCGGACACGATGGACGGCAATCGCCGGCTACGGCTGAGCGAAGCGGACTACAAAACAGACGCCATGGCGGCGCCGTATGGGAGACCATGCGGCGCCGTCGCATATGGAGAATTCGGGCGCGCGGAGGGGTATACATCGGCAATCTTGGGTATATCCGTGTGATGCATGAGGAGAGGGATGCGAGTTCATGTGGGCCGCTTTGTTGCGATAAAGTGTTTCTGATGGATAAATTGGGATTCCCGTCCGGAATGCTCGCGCCGCTCGACGTATAGTGAATTGATACAATACGTCCATTATATGCATAGCGCGTTGTAAGAACGTGCAGGTGAGATTGATGAAGAGGTTTATTGTATGGATAGTACGGCCGATCGCATAACGTTGCCTGACCTCGTGCCAGGGGGCTCTGTCGACAAGGCTCGCATTGATGCGCTCACCGACGGGTTCGCAAGCAGCCGTGCCAATCGGATCGCCCGTAACGCCGTGACGTCGATGGGCATCGCCGCTGCAGCGCGCGACCAGCGCGCCGTCCGCGCCTACAAGGACACCTACGGCGTCTCGCTCAAGGCCGCTAAGACCGTGACCCATCAGGACAAGTCGGGCCGCTGCTGGATGTTCTCCACGCTGAACGTGCTTCGCGCCCGCGCCCTTCAGATCCTCGACGTGGATGACTTCGAGTTTTCGCAGGCATATACCACGTTCTACGAGAAGCTCGAGAAGTCCAACTCGTTCCTCGAGCGCATCATCCAGACCGCTGATCGGCCTGCTAACGATCGCTTGGTCTACCACCTCACGCTCCATACAGCTTCTGATGGCGGCCAGTTCATGTTCTGCGCGAGCATCCTCGAGAAGTGGGGCATCGTCCCCAAGGACGCGATGCCCGAGACCGCGTGCACGCACGACACCAAGTACATGAACGAGGTCCTGGGCGACATCCTGATTCGGGATGCCGCCAAGCTGCGCGAGAGCGCTGAGGCGGGTGCCGCATACGAGGAGCTCGAGGCGGCCAAGGCGGACATGCTCGATGAGGTGCATCGCTTCCTGTGCTGCTGCTTGGGCGAGCCGCCGCTAGCGATCGATTTCGATTTCGAGGTCGGCGAGCATGCCGACGTCGATGCCAGCAAGGTCGAAATCACCTCCGACGGCCGCCGCATTCTGCGCGACCACGGTGTGACCCCGCTCGAGATCCTGGAGCGCTACACGCACTTCGATGCCAGCGATTATATCGAGCTCGTGAGCGTGCCGGGCGATTCGCGCCCCTTCGGCCACCTGTATGGCATCGATTGGTTCGACGCCGTCATGGGCGGCCGTCCGCTGCGCCTGCTCAACATGGAGATGCCCGTCGTCGAGCAGGCGGTCATCGCTTCGCTCAAGGGCGGTGTACCCGCCTACATGATGTGCGACGTGGGCAAGCGCACCCTGCGCGGCGATTCGGATTTCGCGGGCGTGCTGGCTACCGATTCACTCGACCTCGAAGGTCTCTTCGATATCGATTTGTCCATCGATCGCGCCGACAACCTCGACCTCAACGGCACCGGCCTGTCGCACTGCATGGTGTTCCAGGGCGTGCAGCTTGACGATGCGGGGGAGCCGCTCGCTTGGCGCGTGGAGAACAGCTGGGGTGCCGACCAGTGCAAGGACGGCTACCTCATCATCAGCCGCGATTGGTGGCGCGCCTACGGCGGCGACGTCGTGGTGGAGCGCCGGTTCGTGCCCGACGAGGTGCTCGAGCTGCGTGACTCCCTGCCCGTCGAGCACGTCGATCCCTGGGATGGCTTCATCAATTATCGAGCCTGGTAGCGTGGTATCTCACGGGTGCGCGACGTTCCGCGCGCACCTGTGGAAATAGCCCCTTTTGAAATGGAGGGAATGGGACATGAGCGAACTTACCAGCAAAACCGTATCGCGTCGCGGCTTCCTGAGCGGGCTCGGCGTCGTGGGTCTCACGGGCGCCGCGCTCTCCGTCGTCGGTTGCTCTTCCGAGGGCGGTTCGGGTTCCGCCGGTAGCGCCGAGGTCGCCGAGGGCGGTACGCTCAACATCTCGCTCGCGGCCTCCCCGGCCCTTCTCGACCCGGTTAAGTACACGGGCGTCTACGAGTCGCAGATCATCAACACCGTATGCGACACCTTGGTGCAGTACTCGATGGACCTCACCGAGATCGTGCCCTGCCTCGCGACCGAGTGGACCGTGTCCGACGACGGCATGACCTACACCTTCACCCTGCGCGACGACGTGACGTTCCAGCCCGGTGAGTACCAGGACGGCCGCGCCATGACCGCCGAGGACGTCAAGTACTCGCTCGAGCGCTCCAACGTCGAGTCCACCAACAACCGCCTCGACATGCTCGATCACTGCAACGTGATCTCCGACACCGAGATCGAGTGCGTCCTCAAGACCCCGAACTCCGCCTTCCTCACGGCGCTCACCGACGGCGGCAACGCCATCCTCCCGCAGGAGGAGGTCGAGGGCTGGGGCGACAGCTTCGGCGAGCACCTCGTGGGCACCGGCCCCTTCCAGATGGCGCAGTTCACGCGTGACCAGCAGACCGAGCTCACCCGTCATGAGGGCTATTGGGGCGAGCGCCCGAACCTCGACGGCGTGGTCTGGAAGGTCATCACCGACTCCACGCAGCAGGCAAACGCCCTGTTCACCGGCGAGGTCGATCTCGTCACCGACCTCGGTGGCGAGTCGCTGCAGACCGTTTCGGAGAACTCTGACTACATCGTGGAGCAGCAGGAGGGCCTGAACTTCTCCTACATCTACATGAACATGCAGAACGGCCCGACCGCGAACGCGGATGTGCGCCGCGCGATCCTCATGTCCATCGACCGCGACGAGATCCTCGCGGCCGCCTATCCGTACGGCGGCGGCTCGGTCGCATCGGTGCCGCTGCCGCGTGGCAGCTGGGGCTACGATGAGTCCGTCGAGGAACTCGTCCCGTCCTACGACCCCGAGGGCGCCAAGGAGCTCCTCGCCGGTGCCGGGTATCCCGACGGTCTCGAGCTCGAGCTCTTCACCGGCAACACCCCGGCGAGCCTCGACGTGGCGACGGTCGTCCAGCAGCAGCTCAAGGCGAACCTCAACATCGACCTCGTCATCCACCAGAACGACTGGGCCACGCTCTCCTCGAACGCGTCGTCTGGCCAGTGCAACATGGTGTGCATGAGCTGGACCTGGTACCCCGATCCGTACTTCTTCCTGAACAAGCAGTTCAGCACTGCTGAGATCGGCGGCAACGGCAACGCCGGCCTCTTCAGCGTCCCCGAGGTCGACGACCTGCTCCAGCAGGCGCTCGAGGTCACCGACCAGGACGAGCGCGCGGACCTCTACAAGCAGGCGCTGCGCCTCATCGTGGAGCAGAACCCCATGATCGTCTACAGCACGGCCAACTCCAAGAACGGCCTGAGCAAGAGCGTCCAGGGCTTCGTCCAGCGTGCCGATAACCTGGTCTATGTCGTGAACTCTGAGGTCAATATCTCGAAGACTGCGTAGTAACCGCTGCGCGTATCGCCGCGCGCGGTAGGGTAGGTGCCCGCCGCGCGCGGTGTTTGTTAGGAAAGGTAGGGATTCGTGGCTAAGACGATTCTCAAGAGGGTGCTGCAGGCGATCCCCGTGCTGTTCGTGGTGATCACAGCGACGTTCATCCTCACGCGCATGGTCCCCGGTGACCCCGCCATCACCATGTTGGGACCCCAGGCATCGCCCGATGCTGTCGCCGAGTTGCGTGAGCAGCTCGGTCTCAACGAGCCCATGTGGAAGCAGTACATCGACTATCTCCTCGGCGTGCTGCAGGGCGACTTCGGATGGTCGACCTCGTATAATGGCGATGTCATGCCCCTCATCCTGAGCCGTCTTCCGGCCACGCTCTCTATCACCATGACCGGCCTCATCATCGCCGCGCTCGTGGGAATCCCCATCGGAGTCGAGTCGGCGCTGCACCAGAACTCGATTCTCGACTACGTGTTCATGGTGGTCGCCCTCGTGGGCGTGTCGATGCCCATCTTCTGGCTCGGCCTCATGCTCGTCCTCACGTTCAGCGTGAACCTAGGGCTTTTGCCAGCCATGGGTATGGGCACGTTCTCGAACGGCGTTTGGGACGTGGTGAGCCACATGATCCTGCCGGTGTTCTGCCTTGCCACCATTCCCGCTGCCACGCTCGCGCGCATCTCGCGTTCGAGCATGCTGGACACGATCGGTACCGACTACATCAAGTCGCTCCGCTCGCGCGGTATCAAGGAGACCCTCGTCATCTGGAAGCATGCGTTCAAGAACGCCTTGCCGCCGATCGTGACGGTTCTCGGTCTGCAGATCGCATCCGCCTTCACCGGCGCCATCCTTACCGAGACGATCTTCTCGTGGCCGGGGCTCGGCACGCTGATCGTGAACGCGGTCAACGGGCGCGACTACTCCCTCATCCAGGGTACGGTCCTCTTCACCGCTGTCGTGTTCGTCGTGGTCAACCTTGTGGTTGACATCATCTACGCGGTCATCAACCCGCGCGTGAGTTACGAGGGAGGTGGCCAGAACTAATGGCAGCTACCGAGAACAAGGGCTCGGCGCTCGGTGTCGAGGCCCAGCTTGAGATGGTGCGCCGTGAGCGCAAGGCCAACAATGCCTGGCACAAGCTCTCGCGCAACAAGATGGCCGTCGTGGGCCTGGTCATCGTCGTGGTCATGGTCCTCATGGCGGTATTCGCCAACCAGCTCTCGCCCTACGATCCCAACGCCATCGACATGACGAATGCCTACGCGGCGCCGGGCAGCGAGGGCCATATCTTCGGAACCGATAACTACGGCCGCGATCTGCTGTCGCGCATCATCTTCGGTGCGCGCATCTCGATCTTCGTTGCCGTGGGCGGCACGCTCGTGGGCGCGCTCATCGGAGTCCTCGTGGGTCTCGTGGCAGGCTTCTTCGGCGGCCTGCTCGACTCGATCATCATGCGCGTCATGGACGGCATGATGTCGTTCCCGTTCGTTCTGCTCGCCCTCATCCTCATGACGATCCTAGGCCAGGGAGCCATCAACGTCGTGATCGCGCTCGGCATCGGCAACATCCCGTACTTTGCGCGCGTCGTGCGCGGCCAGGTGCATATCGTCAAGAACGAGGAGTACTGCAACGCCGAGCGCGTCCTCGGTGCCTCGCCGGTGCGCATCCTCTTCACGCATATCCTGCCCAACGCCATGTCGCCGATCATCGTGTACTTCACGCTGAACGTCGCGAGCGCCATCATCTCCGAGGCGGCGCTGTCGTTCCTCGGCATGGGCATCACCCCGCCGACCGCGTCGTGGGGCAACATCCTCTCGGGTGGGCGCACCTGCCTGCGCACCTCCCCGCACATCGCCACGATCTCGGGCATCTTCATCCTCATCACGGTGCTCGGCTTCAACCTTCTGGGCGATGGCATTCGTGACGTGTTCGACCCCAAGCAGAAGCAGTAAGGAGGGTGCCGCATGGCTGAAATCAATCAAGACGGGGCCCGTGAGCACCTTCTTTCGGTGAAGGACCTCAAGACCTACTTCCATACCTCCGCCGGCATCTCCAAGGCCGTCGATGGCGTGAGCTTCACGCTCGATCGCGGTAAGACCCTCGGCATCGTGGGCGAGTCCGGTTCGGGCAAGAGCGTTACCGCCTCATCGGTCATTCGCTTGCTGCCCAAGACGGGCTCCATCGAGTCCGGCGAGATCGAGTTCGACGGCAAGGATATGGTCAACATCAGCATGAGCGACCTGCTTGAGATTCGCGGCAAGGACATCGCGATGATCTACCAGGATCCCATGACCTCGCTCGACCCGGTGTTCAAAGTCGGCAGCCAGATGATCGAGCTCATCCGCGCTCATGAGAACGTGACCAAGGAAGAGGCCCGCAAGCGTTCCATCGAGATGCTGCGCTTGGTGGGCATCCCCGAGCCCGAGCGCCGTATGGACTCCTACCCTTACGAGCTCTCGGGCGGTATGTGCCAGCGCGTCATCATCGCCATGGCCATGAGCCTGCATCCCAAGTTCATCATCGCCGACGAGCCCACCACGGCTCTCGACGTGACGGTGCAATCGCAGGTGCTCGACCTGCTCCAGGGTCTGCAGGAGAAGTTCGGCACGGCCATCCTGCTCATCACCCATAACCTGGGCATCGTTTGGAAGATGGCGGATGACGTCATGGTCATGTACGCCGGACGCACCGTGGAGCACGCCTCTACCGGCGAGCTTTACGCCAATCCGCTGCACCCCTACACCTGGGGTCTCCTTGACTCCATGCCCAAGCTCTCGGACGACGAGGATGCCGACCTCAAGACCATTCCCGGCGTTCCCCCCGATCTGAGGCTCACCGGTACGTGCTGCAACTTCTGCGACCGCTGCCCGTACGCTAAGGAGATCTGCGAGCGCGAGGTGCCGCCTCTCAATGAGGTCGCGCCCGGCCACTTCGTCGCCTGCCACCTGCAGGACGGCAAGGGCGGACTTGTGAGAGGAGAGGTGAATCGATGAGCGAGATGACTCAGGCCACCGCAGCCGAGCAGGCGCAGGAGCACCAGCCGATCCTTTCCATCCGCCATCTGAGCAAGGATTTCAAGCTCCGTGGAGAGGGACTGTTCCACAAGTCCAAGACCCTCCATGCGCTGTCGGATGTGTCGCTCGACGTGTACGAGGGCGAGACGCTCGGCATCATCGGCGAGTCGGGTTGCGGCAAGTCCACGCTCGGCCGCTGCGTGGTGCAGCTGCACCAGGCAACGTCGGGTGAGATCCGCTACAAGGGCCAAGACATCAACGGCCTCAAGGGCCCCGAGCTCAAGGCCATGCGCAAGAACATCCAGATGGTGTTCCAAGACTCGTACTCATCGCTCGATCCGCGTTTCACCGCCGCGCGCGCCATCGAGGAGCCGCTGCGCATCTACAACCTCGTGCCCGACAAGGCGGAGCGCGAGAAGATCGTCTTCGACCTCATGAAGGAGGTCGGCCTCGACATCCAGCATATGGAGCGCTTCCCGCACGAGTTCTCCGGCGGGCAGCGGCAGCGCATCAACGTGGCGCGCGCTCTCGTGCTCGATCCCAAGATCATCGTGTGCGACGAGCCCGTCTCGGCCCTCGACGTGTCGATTCAGGCGCAGGTGCTGAACCTCTTCCGCCGTCTGCAGCGCGACCGCGGCCTCACGTACCTGTTCATCAGCCATGACCTTTCGGTCATCAAGCGCATCTCGGACCGTATCGCGATCATGTATCTCGGCCGCGTTGTGGAGCTGTGCCCGGCGCATCGCGTCTACGAGAACCCGATGCATCCCTACACGCAGGCGCTGCTCTCTGCCGTGCCGCCCGAGAGCCCCTTCCAGAAGACGGAGGAGCTCAAGCTCAAGGGCGAGATCGCGAGCCCTGTGGGCGATCAGGTGGGCTGCCCGCTTGCCGGCCGCTGCCCGTTCTGCGAGGAGCGCTGCCGCAAGGAGCGCCCCGCCCTCACCGAGGTGGAACCGGGGCACCAGGTCGCGTGCTTCCGCTACCACGATGCGGTGACCGCCTAGCGCTTCGATGCCGCGCTCGCGTAGGCTTTGTGCTTAGTCGCGTACAAACCGGCCCGCTGCCGATTCTGGCGGCGGGTCGTTCTATGATGAGAGGCGATACGCTCTAAGGCGGTCGCCGACGAAGAAAGGTGGGTATGCCCAATGGCACCAACGAAGGAATCCCTGCACCAGGCGGTGCTCGACCAGCAAGACGAGCTGCTCGAGCTCTGCCGTGACCTGATTCGCATCAAGAACCAGAGTCCCATCGATAGCCAGGCTCCGGCAATCGCGTTCGTCCGCGACTACCTTGCGCAGGCGGGCATAGAGACCGAGGAGATCGTCGGCGATGGCGGCGAGGATTATCCGGTGGTCTACGCCCAGATGGGAGATCCCACGGGCTTCCGCGTGGTTCTCAACGGTCATGTGGACGTGGTGCCGGTGGGGCAGCTTTCTGGATGGGATTTCGATCCCTTTGGTGCCGAGATGCACGACGGCAAGATCTTTGGCCGCGGCGCGTCGGACATGAAGTGCGGCCTGGCTGTGCTGCTCTTCACCATGAAGATGCTTAAACAATCGGGCGCCGAGCTCAAGGGCGATATCCGCCTGCACATGGTGTGCGATGAGGAGATCGCGGGCAGCGGAACCAAATGGTTCTGCGAGAACGGCTATGCCGACGGAGCCGATGCGGTCATGGTGGGCGAGCCGACCGGTCACGAGACGATCGAGATCGGCCAGAAGGGCATCCTGCATGTGACGCTCACGGCGCATGGCGTGCCCGGCCATGGTTCAACCAACAACTACAAGGGCGACAACGCCATCGTCAAGCTGGCGCGCGTGCTCGTGAACATCGACCAGATCATCTCCGTGCCGGGACACTTCCTCCCCGAGCACGAGCGCGCGGTACGGAACTCGCGCATCGTGGCCGAGCGGACCATTCCTGCAGAGGGCGTCGGCAACGTCGTCGACCACATCTCGTGCAATGTGGGCCTCATCGAAGGCGGCGGCAAGATCAACCAGGTGCCCGACCTCGCGACCGCCCACATCGACGTGCGCCTGCCGTACGGCACCGATCACGATGAGGTCGTAGCCGCCGTCGAGCACGTGATCGCCGAGAGCGGCGTTACCGGCGTGGAGGCCACCTATGAGTGGATTACCGAGGGCAACGTGACCTCTGACACCTGCACGCTTGTGACGAGCCTCAAGAAGAACATCGAGGACGTCTGGGGCGAGGAATGCCTGCCGGCATACCAGTGGGCGTCGAGCGATGCGGCGAACTACCGCCTGCTGGGATGCCCCACCATCCAGTTCGGCCCGTGCAACAACGACGGCATCCACGGCTACAACGAAGACGTGGACGTGATCGATGTCGTGCATGCGGCCGAGATCTACATGCTCACGCTCTGCGACATGCTGGGTGTTGCGTAAAGGAGGATTGCAATGGCAGAGATGGAGAGCGCGGCCGCAAAGCAAGCCGTGCCAGCGCAAGCGGTGCCCGAGCCGGCTGAGGCGAGCCTCATCTGGCGTGCCGGTGGTCGCGAGATCTCATACACGGCCCGCGCCGGCCACCTCGACGTGATCGATAGCGAGGGCGTGCTCGAGGGAAAGATGTTCAACGTCTCCTACCTTGCAGAGAAGGTGGATGGCCAGTGCGTTGACGCGCGCCGTCGCCCGGTGAGTTTCTGCTTCAACGGCGGTCCCGGGTCCGCCTCGGTCCCCATCAACTTCGGCGGCATCGGGCCTCGCCGCGTGGTGCCCAACGGATGCGGGTTCGTCGATGCGGCCAACTACGAGGTGGAGGACAACCCCGGTACGCTCCTGACCGAGAGCGACCTGGTATTCCTCGACGCGCTCGGCACGGGCTGGTCGTTCGTTGCCGAGGGGTACGGTACCGAGCGCGTCTACGGCCTGGAGGCGGATGCGCGTGCGTTCTGTCGCGCCATATGCCAGTGGCTCGAGGATAACGGTCGTTGGGGCTCGCCGCTCTATCTGGTGGGCGAGTCGTACGGGACCATGCGTAACTCCGTGCTCATGCGCTATCTCGGCGAGGCGGGCGTGCCGGTCGCCGGCGTGGTCATGGTGTCCGCCCTCTTCGACTGGACGCAGAACCTACCGGGCAACGACCTCTATTACGTGGGCATGATGCCTTCGTTCGCAGCGACAGCGCAGTACTTCGGCCTTGTCGGCGAGGATGTTGACGAGGATGAGTGGTTCGATCGCGCCTCCGCCTTCGCCGGTGATGAGTACGCCTCGGCGTTGCTCCAGGGCGATCGCATCGATGCGTCGCGCCAGCGCGCCGTGGCAGAGCAGCTCTCGGCGTTCATCGGCCTTCCGGTCGAGTATCTCATCGCACGCAACCTGCGCGTCTCGCTCGAGGAGTTCCGCCGCGACCTCATGGCTGCCGATGAGAAGGTCATCGGTCGCCTCGACATGCGCTTTGCCGGAAGCGCCTTGCTGCCCATCCAGAAGGCATCGTTCTACTTCGCGTGCGACGATCCCGCGAGCCATGCCATCGAGGGCGCTTGGTATGCCGCGTTCCGAGCGTTCCTCCGCAACGAGGTGGGCTACCGGGGGCCGGCGAACTACCGACTGAGCGTGTGGGGCGAGATCGGCATCGGCTGGAATTGGGTCCACGACGAGCCCGGCGTGGACGAGACGACGGTCGCGGCGCCCAACGTAGCGCTCGACATCGCCGTGGCGCTCCGCCGCAGCCCCACCACGAAGCTCATGATCATGGGCGGGCGCTTTGATGCGGCGACCCCGTGGTGGAACATGGAGCACACCATCGCCCAGCTCTACCTGCCGCGCGAGCTGCGCGAGAAGATCCGGTTCTGCCGTTACGGCTGCGGGCACATGTGCTATGTCGACGAGCCAACGCTGGCTCGCATGACCCAGGACTTCCACGAGTTCTACCAGGCCTAATGTCATCGATGCGGCGGCGTGGGAATCGGGGAGCGCAGGGAAGCGCTACCCGGTTATGATAGCTGCGTGCTCGAGCCCGGCGAGCAGAGTCGGGCAAGACATCGCAAGCAAGCCCGCGCCGAGCGCGGACGACCAGAGAGGATTGCAATGATCAAGGAGATCGTGAAGGATCGCGAGTTTCTTTCGAAGCCCGCGGAGGCAGCGACCATCGAAGACGTGGAGGTCATGCAGGACCTGCGCGACACGCTCGAATCGCTTGAGGATGCCGTGTGCCTGGCGGCGAACCAGATCGGGTCACTCAAGGCTATCATCGCCTACGAGGATGGCGGTCGCATCTACACGATGATGAACCCCAAGATCAAGATCGCGGCGCAACCCTACACCGCTCAGGAGAGCTGCCTTTCGCTGGAAGAGGTCACCGAGGTCAAGCGCTTCCGCATGATCACCGTGACCTACCAGGTCCCCCAGGAGGGCAATCTGGTGCGCCGCACCAAGCGCTTCAGCGGTTGGACTGCCGAGGTTGTGCAGCATGCGATCGACCACTGCGCGGGCAAGCTCGTCTAATTGGGCGCCACGTCCTCGATTGTTCAACTGCTAAGGAGTAGATCATGGTAGAAGAGCTTGATGTGAAAGCAGCCGAGGAGCTCATCGATTTCATCCAGGCGTGCCCGAGCATGTTCCACACCACGCGCACCATCGCCGCCGAGTTCGACCGAGCGGGGTTCACCCGCCTCGCGGAGGGAGACGCGTGGGAGCTCTCGGCGGGTGGGCGCTACTACACCACCCGTAACGGATCGAGCATCATCGCGTTCAAGGTGGGGGAGCGCGCCGTCGCGGAGGGGAGCTATCACTTCCAAGTTACCGCGTCGCACGGTGATTCGCCCACCTTCAAGCTAAAGGCGCTGCCGCTTATCGAAGGACCCGAGGGAATGCTCCGCCTGAACGTCGAGGCATACGGCGGGATGATCGACTACACGTGGTTCGATCGCCCGCTGTCCATCGCGGGGCGCGTGCTCGTTGAGGTGGATGGCCGTGTGGAGAGCCGCCTCGTCGCGCCCGATCGCGACCTCGTCATGATCCCGAGCCTCGCGATTCACCTCGACCGCAGCGTGAACGACTCGTTCTCTCCTAATCGTGCGACCGACATCGTTCCTTTGGTCTCTGCAGGTGAGCTCACGGCGGAGGGCTTCGACGAACTCATCGCCCGCGAGGCCGGCGTCGAGCGGACGCAGATTCTTGCGCGCGACCTCTTCCTGGTAAGCCGCGTGCCGGCACGCGTGTGGGGTGCGGCGCGGGAGTTCGTCTCCTCGCCTAAGCTCGATGACCTCATGTGCGCGTTCACCTCGCTCAAGGCCTTCATGGCGGCCGAGAATCCCGCGAGCGTGAACGTGTACTGCTGCTTCGATAACGAGGAGGTGGGCTCCAACACCAAGCAGGGAGCGATGTCCACCTTCCTGCCCGATGCGCTCACCCGACTGACCGCAGCGCTCGGCCTCACGCCCGAGGACTATCGCCGCGCGCTCGCGAAGTCGATGATGGTGAGCTGCGACAACGCCCACGCGCTGCATCCCAACAAGACCGATAAGTACGACGGGCAGAACCGCTGCCACCTGAACGGCGGCATCGTGATCAAGGAGGCGGCGAACCAGCATTACTGCACCGATGCCTTCAGCCGTGCCGCCTTCATCGCCGTGTGCCGCCGCGCGGGCGTGCCGTACCAGACATTCGCGAACCGCAGCGACATGGCGGGCGGGTCGACGCTCGGCAACCTCTCGAACATCCAGGCCAGCATGCACGCCGTCGATGTGGGCTGCCCGCAGCTTGCCATGCACTCCTCGTACGAGACGGCGGGCACGCGCGACGTGCGCCTTGCCACGCAGGCACTTCAAGCGTTCTTTGAGGCGAACATGGTGATTGAGGGGGCCGAGTCGGTCCGATTCTGCTAGGAAAACGCTGATTATTGGGCGCCGGAGCCGTCTGTTCCGTCAAGGTTTCAACTTTTGGGCACTTCCCGACGCGGCGGGCGGGTAGAGGAAAGCGAGGGGAAGGGAAAGCCGCAGCTCAGGCGGCCGGCGCCCTCCCGGCTGCGGTACGGCTACTCGGGCCCTCCGCCCCAAAGTGCCCAAAAGCTGAAATCACGATCGCCCGCGAAGATATAATCAGCGTTTCCTTAGTGCCTTACCTGCGAAGGCCCTCCATGGTTTTACTGCGGATGGAGCCGCTTGTCTGCAAGCTCACCGGGGTCCCGCGGATGGGTCCATCATCCATGGGTCCACCCGCCTACAGGTCTATCGGTGCCCTGTGCGAATGCGGCTGCTCGCTCATGGACCGCCATCACTTCTGCACGAATAGAACCTTTTGTCTATAAGTCTGAACCGCACCCCGTTTCTTGGACAAGGAAACCTTGATCCGGGAGACGGGAGGCATGCATGGCGATCGACCTGCGGCTGAGATACGACCGCGCCACCAAGGAGCGGGCGGCGGCGATGTTCGCCGAG
>NZ_VTFZ01000015.1:0-15305 GCF_009676995.1 Enorma shizhengliae | reverse complement strand
TCCGAGGCCTCTCTCGTCGACATGCCGTCGTCGATCCCGAGCAGGAACAGCTCGACGGTCTCCCTGGAGTGCATGCGGACCTCCGTTCCGACGCCCGACGGGCGTCCAACTTTTTGTCCGCGGTCCCTTACTATCTCAATGCCGACAATGATGAAAAGATTCGCCTTCAAGAGAATCTTCGCATCTTTGTTAAGGTCATCGACAACTCCAAGATTTCAAACGACAAGCGGCTGCTCGATGAGATTATCGTCGCCTCCAACAACCAAAACCCGATGAATGAGCGCAATTTGAAGTCGAATTCGGTAGAACAGCGCAGCATTCAAATCTCGTTCTATCAGCAGCCGTTAAAGCCGGCCCTTCGATATTTCTACATCAGAAAGGACGGGGAGTTTGACTCCTTCCTCAATAGCACCCAGAAAGAGCCCAAAAAACGCTATTTCGAGATTAATGGGAGCAAGCGCAGAGGAGCAAACCGATACCGTCACCTCGACAACGAGGAATTGGCAAAAATCTGGTGGTCATGGATTGGAAACGCTCATTCCGTTAACTCCGGTTCTGTCAAGCTCTTTTCTGACTCAACTTATCCACATATCTTCATGGAGCGACCGAGCGATACATACTGGGATCAGCTTTCGAGTACCAATTTCACTTACAGGGCAAGCCAATTAGAAGAACTCGCTCCAACTCAATATCAGTATTTAACTGCATACGGAGTAAGCAAATACATTGAAGCGCTCGTCAAAAAAGAAAGCGCCACTTCGATTAGGAAAAGAAGGATCGATGCGCTTGTTGCTGACAGGATTATTTCTGCAAACGCAAACGAACAGGAGATTTCTGATGCCCTTCGCGAAGATGCCGATTATCTAAATGCAAGTTGGCTGAGACAAATGACGTACACTCTTACTGAAGTCGCGTCTTTCGTTTTTTTGAGAAAATACGACTCATTGAACTCGGAGGTCTGCAAGCGAGTACTCGATTTTGAGGATATGTCATACTGGCTCGAGCACGGCACGGATCAAAAGCTGCTGGACGCGGAGGAAATGCGTGGCGGAATCCTTGAGCGAAGCTTCGAGTTTGTTCGCCAATCGACGGAAAGCTATTTTGCAAACAATCGCTCTGCAATCCTCGTTGAGAATAGGCCCAAGCTATTCTTGGGTCGGCGAGAGGTTATTTCTGAGCTCAAGAGAACTTGCTTAAAATTCGACCAATCTTGGAAAAAATATCCCTCCGAATCTGGATTGAAAGAACCCGGGAAGACATTCCTTGAATCTCTTCCCGAGTTGAAATAGCACCTTCAATACGTCCGGTTGGGATGCCTACATTTCAGCCTTCAATCGCATCCCAACCGGACGCGCCCTCTACCCCAACCTCCGGGCGATCACCTCACCGATACGGTGCGGGATGCCGACGATGAGCGCATTGCCCATGCAGAAGGCGCGGTGGCCGTCGGTCATGCCGATATCCGTCCAGCCTTTCGGGAAGCCCTGTAGCTGGTCCAACTCGTCGGGCACCAAGCGGCGGTAGCGACCATCGGATGTCTGGATGATATGCTTGGTCCGTGAGGCCGACCCCCCCCCCTCGTTTGTAAGAATGGTGCGGGCCGGCGCATCAAGCGCATCCGGGAATGCCATCGCTCCCTCAGAGTACCGATACTCGAAGCCGGTCTTCTTGTTCACACGCGGCTCGCTTTTGCGACCCTTGAGGTAACGCCAGGCCTCGAGCTTGTCGTCCTCAACGTAATACGACTCGGGAACCTCCTCGTCGGGCACGAGCACGTCGCCCAAAACCGTTCGCTCGCCAGAATATGCGGCCGCCACCTTGGCGGTCGCGACATGCCCGCCCTGCATAACGCCGGCGAGTTCGAACGGCGATACTTTGAGCCCTGCACCGAAGTGCTCGGAGTTCTCATATGGGTCGGCGAGCAGCTCAAACTCCTTGACAGCTCCGACAAACTCCATCGGGAACGCCTCTGCCATCACGCCGTTGCTCAGGCGCTCCTCAAGGTCCCACGCCTCATTCGTCTGCTCGGCGTAGATATACACACGGCGGCGCTTCTGCGGGAACCCGTAATCCGCACCGTTCACAACGCGCCACTCCACGGCATAGCCGAGCGTCGACAAACAGGAAAGAATGATAGCGAAGTCACGTCCGCGCTGCGACGCGGGGCTTTTGAGCAGACGATCGACGTTCTCCAGGAGCACATAGCGCGGACGTCCCTTGAGCTGCAAGAATCGATAGATCTCCCATCATAGGACGCCCTTCTTGCCTTCGATGCCGCTCGCGTGAGACAACGGGCGCGCCACGGAGTAATCTTGGCACGGAAATCCTCCAACCACCATATCAACGTCGGGAATGTCGATGCGTCCAGCCTCATACTCGTCGAGTACACGGGCAATGTCATCGTTCACCACGGAACCCTTGCCGAACCGCGCCTCGTAGCACCGCGCGGCAAACTGGCGACGCGGTGAGCCTTGCGGCTCCCATTGATTCGCCCATACCGTCACGAACGGCCCAGCGGCGGGCAACGCAAACTCGGGATGCTCCGGATTGTCGTAGCCCTCCAGCCCCAACCGGAATCCGCCGACTCCCGCGAACAGCTCTGCAATACGAATTACCTGCCCCGCCACATTGCTCCGATCGATTCTCTCGCGCACCGCCTGCGCGGTCGCCTCCGTTAATTCCCGCTCTACTCTATCGATCTCTTCGCCGATATAGCGAGCATTGATCCAAAAACACTTTTTCGTTTCCTGCGTTCCATACGGCGTGGGAAGCGTATCGGCCTTGTTACGCCCATGCGGGCGCACATGACAGCAACGATTCTCCCTCGATGTAACCGATTGCTCGGCATGCCCCGCGTTGATTCGCCGCTGCATTTCCTCGTAGCACCGCTTGGCCTCAAGCAAGTCTCGATCCGGCATTTGCCAGAACAGCACTTGAGCAAGCCGGAACACGCCCCGCTCCTCCGTTTCCTCTCGATAGATAACAAAGAGGTACTTTTGGCGCAGGTAGCCGTAGAAATCACTCTCTTCAAACGGCTGCTCGGCAACATCGAAATAGCTGAACGTTGGGAACGAGACCGACCCCCTGGGCACGCCATTTCGCTGCAGGCGTATCGTTTTCATCTTGATGCCGGCTTTCTCGAACTCCGCGATCTTGTAGCGCACATCGATGCCCAATAACTGCTTCGTGATGAGCGCGCAAAGGCTTTTCGGCTTGCGTCTGCCCGCGACGTCATAGCCACATGCCTCAGCAAGCTCGTCCTCGGTCATGCCGATATACGGCTCGAAACGCTTCTGAATCAATACGAGCAAGTCAGTTTCTCGCTCAGCCTGATTTCGGCGAATACTCTGCATATCAAGCAGGCCATTAAGGGTTACCGTCATGTATGAGGGCTTGATCGCCCATGACCGC
The DNA here is from genome assembly GCF_009676995.1 of Enorma shizhengliae. Taxonomy (NCBI): domain Bacteria; kingdom Bacillati; phylum Actinomycetota; class Coriobacteriia; order Coriobacteriales; family Coriobacteriaceae; genus Enorma; species Enorma shizhengliae. The sequence goes on along the minus strand of NZ_VTFZ01000015.1, from coordinate 11,894 downwards.
GGCTTCGCCGGAATTGCCGAATATGGCTGCTTGGTGCGGTCTCTTCCCGTAGCGCCCTTTGTCGCCGCCTCTAGATACAGCGTATCCGAGCCAGATAACTCATGTGCCCTTCCGCGGCGAACCTTTTCCACCACCGTATCCCAGTCATGCTTGAATACCGGAACATCCGACGCGGGAATACCCCACAAATCAACGACCTTAATTAGGTAATCGACGGGATTCGTTTCCGGATCGTATTCATACGCCACGAGAAGTATCTTATGGAGCTTCTTCTGCAACGAGCTTGTTTCCCACGTCTCGTCAACCACGGTCATATAGTTGATCTTGCTGATAACGAGACGTTCCTTCGCCGAAAACTCGCCATTTTTCTTTTTGCGAAGCGGTGTGGACTTGAGCTCTGTTTCTGCTTCCCCGAAATCCGCGTCAGGACTGTTGTTGATATCGTAGTGAAAGAAATACTTCTCGAGCGCATTGCCGAAGCTGCCGCGACGCTTCCTGGGATTGGCGACCTCGTCAATCTCGCATGCATCACGCAACGTCGTACCCTCAAGCTGGCGTGCGTACCGCAAGATTGATTCAACTGATGAAGCATCGTAGGTAGTCTGCTCAACATGCATAGTTTGCTCCAAGATCAAACATATGTTCGATCCGATGATTGTATCGATCGCTCATATGGTCTCTGTGGATCAAGCCCGTGCTCCAGCAGACAAGGCCAAGCGGCAGGGCTGCCCAAACAAGCCAGTCTCCCATCGCTCCACCGAATCACGTGTCGCCACACGTCGAACTCGAACGAACTCGCAGTATCAAATCCCCCCTCCGGGGTACGCCGTCTTTGCAGGCAATCTTCCGGGCCACGAAAGGCGATATAGAAACTCGCCGCGCAGCATCAGCGAATCGCCCGGGAACATGAAAGGAGCAGTTATGCTGCTTCAAGGCAAAACCGCCGTTGTCACAGGGGGATCAAGAGGCATCGGCCTGGCCATCGTGAAGCGATTCCTGGAAGAAGGAGCAAATGTCGCGCTTTGCGGAAGTCGGCCCGAAACCGCTCAGAAAGGGGTTGAGGCCATTCTCGCCAAGATTCCCAACGCGCCCGTGATGGGCATTTCCCCTGACATCACCAACGAATCCGAACTTGAGGCAGCGTTTCGAGAGGTTGCCGGGCACTTTGGCAGTCTCGACATCATAGTGAACAACGCTGGCATCTCACAATCCACGCCTCTCGGAGACTACACGCCAGAAGAATTCGATCGCGTCATCGATACCAATGTGAAAGGCGTACTCAATGGATGCCAAGCCGCGGCCCGCACACTCGGTGAAGGTGGCGTAATCCTAAATACCAGCTCAATGGTGAGCAAGAATGGGCAGCCCTCGGGCGTAGGTTACCCCATGAGCAAGTTTGCAGTGAACGGAATTACCGTTTCCCTCGCCCGCGAGCTTGGGCCGCTCGGCATACGAGTAAACGCCGTAGCTCCTGGAGTGACTGCCACCGACATGGTTGCGGCGCTACCTGAAGAGATGATTAAGCCCATCGCAGACGCCATCCCCATGAGGCGCGTAGGACAGCCCGAGGACGTGGCGAACGCCTTCGTCTTCCTTGCAAGTGACCTCGCTTCATATATTACCGGCGCGGTCTTGCCTGTTGATGGCGGCATGACGGTCTAGGGGGATCGTTTTTTCACAGCGGGCGGTGCGGAGGCACAGAGCGTCTGCACCGCCCACGCAACGGATCTTCAAGCCACCGCTCACAAAAGGACACGTGGGCTACTCCTAAGCGAGCCACCTTATATAAATGCATTGACGAAAACAACGATTACGATCGCCAGCGCGAGCAGCACGCCAAATACAAGCCCACACCCAAGCACAACATTGCCGCATCCACATCCTGAAGCACCTGAACTGCGAACCGCGCCCCTACGACTGGAGAAGCTGTCCCCATTCGAGGTTGCGGAGGCAGTCGGCACGCTGGACCTATCGCCCCGCAACCGTCCCTGCGCATGCTTTTGCCATGCATCGGCAGCAGTGCCCTCCCATTGCTCGATTCTGCCATCGTTATCGAAGTCCGGAATCATTCCCCAACCCCTACCCGTACTGTAATACAGCTCGTTCATCATAGAGCGTATCAACTTGTACCGAACTGAAGAAGGCTGTTAGTCACCTGCGAGCGTGTGAGACGCCAACACGCGATAGCCAACACGCGCGACGCATCCGAGTTCTCCGCATCAAACTTACTGTGGAGGTCATGCGTACTTTTGAGAATCAATCTCAATATGAAGCAATCCAAGCAACATTTTGTCATAATCGAGATGTACCGCGCACCGTCCCACAGAGGGGAAACTTGGGTCGGCGTGCATCACCTGCAAAAGAAGGAGTACACCATGAAGTTTGTTTGCCCCGTTTGCGGTTACGTTGAGGAGTTCGACGGCGAGGAGCTGCCCGCTGATTTCAAGTGCCCGCAGTGCGGCGTCTCTGGCGACCGTTTCATCAAGCAGTCCGAGACCGAGATGACCTGGGCCGCCGAGCACATCGTGGGCGTTGGCAAGCTCCCCGAGGTCTCCGAGGACATCGTGAACGACCTTCGCGCTAACTTCGAGGGCGAGTGCTCCGAGGTGGGCATGTACCTGGCCATGGCCCGCGTCGCCCACCGCGAGGGCTATCCGGAGATCGGCCTGTACTGGGAGAAGGCCGCGTACGAGGAGGCCGAGCACGCCGCCAAGTTCGCTGAGCTCCTGGGCGAGGTCGTGACCGACTCCACCAAGAAGAACCTCGAGATGCGCGTTGAGGCCGAGAACGGCGCCACCGCCGGCAAGTTCGACCTGGCCAAGCGCGCCAAGGCCGCCGGCCTGGACGCCATCCACGACACCGTGCACGAGATGGCTCGCGACGAGGCCCGTCACGGCAAGGCCTTCGCCGGCCTGCTGAAGCGCTACTTCGGCTAAGCCTCGCAGATAGCGATTCACGCTTTCCCAAGCGACCGTCTCTTTGAGGCGGTCGCTTTTTTCATAAGAAAAGGGGCCGTTGCACCCAGCAGCCCCTTTCTCATCTATATGCTGCGTAGCCTGCAGAGCTTACCCGCGGTAACCACCGCGTCCGCCGAAGCCACCACGACCGCCGCGGTCGTCACGGCCACCAAAGCCGCCACGTCCGCCACCGAAGCTGCCACGGCCACCGCGATCTCCGCCGCGCCCGCCGAAGCCACCGCGTCCACCACGGTCGTCACGGCCACCGAAGCCGCCGCGGCCCCCACGGTCGCCGCCGAAGCCACCGCGTCCGCCGCGGTCGCCGCCGCGTCCGCCGAAGCCGCCGCGCGAACCACCGCGGTCGCCACCAAAGCCGCCACGGCCACCGCGGTCGTCACGGCCACCAAAGCCGCCACGGCCACCGCGGTCGCCGCCGCGCGAACCACCGCGCTCGTCGCGACCACCATGCGTGCGATCGTTCTCGCAACCCATCTCCACGAGCGGATTGATTACCTCGTCAAGCAGGGAAAGCAGCTCACGCGCACTCTCGGCGGAAAGCTGCGGAACGAGCTTCTTGCGCTTGTTGCCGCGCGCCTCGGCCATCGCCACGGCATCCTCGCCTGCGAAGACCACGATATGGCGCATGTCGCCATCCTCGGGCTCGATGCGGCCCACGATATCCTGCTTTTCCGCCTCAATCAGCAGCTCATTGAGGGCGCGAAGGCGCATGCCAAGAAGGTCGGCCATCTCCTTCTCTTCCATCTTGGGCTTGAGCTCGAGCAGGTGCAGCGCACGAACCAGGTCCTTGGTGCGCTCAGCCTCCGCCTCGGCCTCCTCGGCCAGCGCGGACTTGCGGTTACGCAGCAGGCGAGCAGCGCGGTTCACCTTATCAAACAGCAGATCGTCGAGGTCCTCGTTTGCAGGCTCCGCCGGCTTCTCCTCCGCAGGCTTCTCAACCTGGGGCTCCTCGGCAGCCTCGGCTACGACCTCTTCAGACTCCTCAGCCGCTTCATTTGCCTCGATGCTCTCCGCGGCCTCGATGGCATCAGCCTCAAGCTCCTCCGCCTCAACGGCAGCGGCGGCCTCGGCCTCTTCGACAATTTCGTTCTCTACCATGTTCTCGTTTTCGCTGTACTCAGACATGCGTTCCTCCTACGCCCTTCCGGGCTCTCTTGGGCGCCATTGCATCTCACCCATCACTCAAAGCAGCCTTTCGGCTGGGCAGCGTCGTTGCTGCGCACCCAAGTGTAGAGGTCGCTACGGTCATATTCGCAGGAAAATCTTCGTGTACACGAAAGCCGGACAATCGAAAAGGACAGACAACGGAAAGACGATCTTCCGCGCCTAGACATCAGCTCGCAAAGATGGGCCGCACTTAAGCCGCCCTCTAAGTAAAAACCTGGCGAGCCCTAGCAAGTTCGAAAAGAAGCGCAGACCTCTAGAACGGAGCAATCGCAAGCATCGCTACGAATACGATGCCAAAGCCCACGATTCCAGCCAGATAGATAGCCTGGCACATGCGGTACGTGCGGTCGCGGCCAAAGCGCGCAATCACCGCACTGGCACCCTCCTCGCGCATTGCGGCAACGAGCTCCGCGCTTTCGAGCATAGACCCCTGCTCCGCCTCGGCACGCGCAGCGCCCTCGCGGCCATAGAGCGCGAGGATGATCCCCGCCAGCTCAAAAGCGCCTCCCGCACGATAGGCATGCGACATGCGCGCGAGGTGCGACCAGCATGTGCATACCGGGTATAGCGAGATCGCGCACGCAAAGAACAGGTCGGAAAGGGGCTCTGTCGCCACCGCGATCACATGGTGCCGCTCACCCGCCGCAACAAGAAGCAGGCCGAACACCGTAAAGAAGAACGCGGTGCCCAGATAGCGTAGGAGCTGGCCCTTGAGCCCGGTAAACTCGCTGTCGCGCTTCCCGATTACAGCCTGCAGCGTCTCCATGGTGCCTCACCTTTCCTACCGATCGTGCATCGGTCGCAATGCCCGCCGCACGCCCTGCATGCCTACACCCTACCCCGCTCTACGCGCAAAACGGTTAAAGGCATGTCAGGGATTGGTAAAGTTGGCACCGTTCATCTGGCATCATTGGCCGCCCACCGCCCCGGCCCCCGTGGAACAGGTAGCAGCCGGCGCGATCCATAGCCCTGACGGACCAGGCCAAGATGTTCGTTCCACTTTTGGGAATATCTTTTTCAGGATATGCCCGTACGAACTCGAAGGAGCGTTCGAATCCTGCGGATTTCCTAGCAGCGGGCAGCGCTTTCCAACGGCTCCGAAAAGATATTCCCAAAAGTGGAACGAACAATCGATTCACGCAGCCAGAATCGACCGCGAGACGATGAGCAAGGGCTATCCGAAGCGATCTCCCACAGTTTTCTAGAAGAGCATCCTAGGCCAGAGGGCCGCCCTCAGCTCTGCAAGCTCATCCCTCGATACGAGATGCCGCAGGAATCTAAGATCCGCTTGGAAATCTGGTTGCTCTCAGTGCCGTCGTATTTGTCGCTCAGGTACACGACCTCGCCGATGCCCACCTGCGCGAGGATCTTCGCGCACTCATGGCACGGGAACAACGTGACGTAGATGGTCGCGTGGTTGAGGTCTTTGAGCGACCCGCGGTAGTTGAGCACGGCGTTTGCCTCGGCATGCACCACATAGCTGTGCTTGTCCAGCAACGGATCGTCGCTCACGCCCCACGGGAAGTCGTCGTCGTTCAACGCGGACGGAGTTCCGTTGTACCCCACCGAAAGGATACGGTGGTTCGTGTCGGCGATGCACGCCCCGACCTGCGTGTTAGGATCCTTGCTCCGCAGCTGCGCAGCCACCGCCACGCGCATGAAGAACTCGTCCCAAGTAATGACATCGTTGCGCTTGTCAGGCATGGTCACTCCTCATAACACATACGACACAATGACTGGCTCGGTCCGAAGCGCCCCGGGAGCATGCCCTTCGGCCAAGCCGAAGAGCCCGATCTCGCCCAGCTGCGAAGCCAAGACCGCCGAGCCTCCCGGCAGGCGCACGGGCACCGACCAAGCTTGCGCGAACGGGCACCGGCCCCGGCTAACGCGCACGGGCACCGGCCCAGACTTGCGCGCACGGGCACCGGCCTCCCTCACGGCAAGCACGGACAGGCGCCGGACCTCCGTCCTATTGTGCCCCATTCTCGTCTAGTGCTGGCGGTAATGCTCGAAGAAGTCGGCAAGGTCCGCCATCGCCTCGCGCAGCACCTCCATACGCGGCAGGTACACGATGCGGAAATGGTCGGGCTTGTCCCAATTAAAGCCGCCGCCGCGCGTGATAAGGATGCGCTTCTGATGCAGCAGGTCGAGCGCGAACTGCTCGTCGTCGGTAATATTGAACTTCTTGACATCCATCTTGGGGAAGATGTAAAACGCAGCCTTGGGCTTCACCGCGGTGATGCCATCGATGGCGTTCAACGCCTCGTACACGTAGTTGCGCTGCTCGTACACGCGGCCGCCCGGCACGATGTAGCTCGTCACGCTCTGGTGGCCTCCGAGCGCCGTCTGCACGATGGACTGCGCGGGCACGTTTGAGCACAGACGCATGTTGGACAGCATGTTGATGCCATAGATGAAGTCGCGCATGCAGCGCTTGTCGCCCGAGAGCACCATCCATCCAATGCGATAGCCTGCGATCATATGGCTTTTCGACAAACCGGAGAAGGTCACGCACGGAAGGTCGGGCGCAAGCGATGCGACGGAAATGTGCTCGTAGCCATCCATGCAAAGACGGTCGTAAATCTCGTCGGAGAGAATCATAAGCTGGTGGCGGCGGGCGATCTCGACAATCTGCTCCAAAATCTCGCGCGGGTAGACGGCGCCCGTGGGGTTGTTGGGATTGATGATGACGATGGCTTTGGTACGCTCGGTAACCTTCGCCTCCATATCTGCAATGTCGGGGCACCACTCGGCCTGCTCGTCGCACACATAATGCACCGGCACGCCACCGGCGAGCGTGGCGCACGCGGTCCAAAGCGGATAGTCGGGGCTGGGAATGAGGATCTCGTCACCGTTGTCGAGCAGCGCATTCATGGTGAGCTGGATGAGCTCGGAGACGCCATTGCCGGTATAGATGTCCTCCATGCCCACGTTGGGCAGGTTCTTGATCTGCGCGTACTGCATGATGGCCTTGCGCGCAGAGAAGAGCCCGCGCGAATCCGAGTAGCCCTCGCAGTCGGGCAGCTGCTGGCGCATGTCGGTTACGACCTCGTCCGGCGTGCGGAAACCAAAGGGGGCCGGATTGCCGATGTTGAGCTTCAAGATACGCAGGCCTTCCGACTCCATTCGGGCGGCCTCGTCGGCCACGGGGCCGCGAACATCGTAGAGAACGTTATCGAGCTTGGTAGACTTTTTGAACTCACGCATGGATGCGCTCCTTTTCGGGTTGGATGTGAAGGAGTTGCTGGCGGCCGCAGGCCGCGCGGAAGCTCGCGTCACATCATCCGCAGGCGCGGGGGCCTCGTTAACGTCGCCCATCTTTGCCGGACCCGAAGCGGATTCCTGCCAAGCCCCGCGCGTTACCGAATTGGCATCGTTCGCCGAATGGCCTTCGTCAACCATGGGGCCCATGCCATCTGCCAGCCACACTTCGCGCACGCCGAGAACCTGCGCAAGCAGCGCCATGACATTGCGACGCGGCACGGTCTTCCCACTTACATATTGGCTGACCTGGCTTTTTCCGAGCCTGCCGCCGTACTTGGAAGCAGCATGAATTACATCTGTCTGCTTCATTCCGGTGCGGGCCATCGCCTCGATCAACCGTGTGGAAAACGCCTCTTGGCGTGCCATCTGCCCTCCTTTAGTTCAATTTATATTGAACTCTTTTGGTAAGTATGCCACAACATTAGGTATAGAGTTCAATTTATATTGAACTTGTTGCCTAGGGCACGCAGACTCCATGCTTTTTTGAACAATTCCCGGCCTGAGACGCATCAACCCGCAGCCGAAGCAATGCCGCCAGATTTAAAACGAGTCTTTTCGCCGAGCGATCCATAATACAGTGCGCAAAACTGGATAACTTTGTCGATTTTCGGCGCTGGCAAAGGCGGGCGGACATGCAATTTGGGCCAAAAAGCCGCTACGGAGACCCTTCGCGGGAGTTTTCACGGCAATTAATCTCGATAACGCCCCGTGCACAGAGCATCAATCGCCAGAAATCGACATTTTTAGCCAATTCTTCTTCAGAATCAAACGGAAACAGTGCAAGGCTACCGCGATACAGTAAAGTCATCGCAATCAAACGCTACCGATCGCCAAAGCTGGCTCCCAGCGGCAAGTGCATGCGACGCTGCAACGGGCAGCGCCCCAATAGCGGCGGGCACGCCCTGCGGCGCATCGGATACGCTCTCACATAACGGCCTACACGGCCTGCGGCGCATCGGACGCGATCTCTCATAACGGTGGTACGTGCGGCAGCGCAACGACCAAGCTCGTACGCAACAGCGAGCACGCCCGTAGTACAACGGTCGAGCGCCGCCATGGCGGAACCTGCCCAGCAGGACGATCCGCTACCCCAAATCTATGTGATATAGCTCTTTATACGAAGCGCCCTCTTGGCTCAACTCGCTCTTAAAAAGCGCTACCCGATAGGCACGCTCCGGGCCCGGAAACACTAACTCCGGCAAGTCACCTTGAGGCAGCCGGGCGCGACGTGCCAGCGTAATATGCGGTCGAAACGCCTTGCGGTCGTAGGCGATGCCCCGCTCTTCGAGTCCCGAGCGAACTGCCTCGGCTAAAGCGCGAAGCTCCTCGGTTAGCGCAATGCCCAGCCAGAGCGTCGCGTCATGCGGGCGACCGAAGGTGCCCAAACCATCCGCGGAAAGCCGCACCGCCCCGCAGCGCTCGCATACCTCGTCAAGCACGTCAACAGCACGAGCCGCTTCCGGCTCACCGATATCTCCCAAAAGCGCCAAGGTCAGATGGTAGGTCTCTGGCCTCATGAACCGCCCGGCAACAGCAGGCCGGAGCTGCCGGGCCAATGCGGACACTTCGCCCGCAAACGGCTCCGGCAGCTCCAATGCAACAAACGCCCTCAAAGGTGAATTACCCCTTGCACTCTAAACCCGCACGGGCCAATTCCAGCGGCAGAAGCGCTGTTCGCGACCGCCCCGGTGGCAGGCGCACCGCCCGCTGCAATCCCGGCAGCGGATACGTTACTCAAATCAACCCGACAGCAAGCGAACTACTCGCGGCCGTCCCAACAGTAGGTGCAAACCTGCGCGGGGTCGATGCCGATGGCCTCGAGCATGCCGGGCAGACTCTGGTAGCCCAGGGAATCGAAGCCGAGCTGCTCGCAGATGCGCTTAAGCATGCACTTGCCGCGCTCGGTCGAGCTGTCGGCGTATTCGTCGAGGTGCTCATCGCCCTCCGGCCCCTCAAGCTCGCGCACCACGCGGCGGGCAATAAGATCCTGGTCGCTCTTGCCGCGCGAGAAGCTCAGATATTTGCAGCTAAACATGATCGGCGGGCACGCGGAGCGCATGTGCACCTCTGCGGCACCGGCCTCGTACAGGAAGTCGACGGTCTTTCCCAGCTGTGTTCCGCGCACGATGGAATCGTCAACGAGCAGCAAGCGCTTGTCGCGGATAAGCTCCGGTACGGGGATCTGCTTCATCTCGGCGATGCGGTCGCGCACCTCCTGGTTGGTCGGCATGAACGAGCGCGACCACGTGGGCGTGTACTTGATGAACGGCCGCGCGAAGGTGGCGCCGCACTCGTTAGCGTAACCGATGGCATGCGGCAAACCGGAATCCGGCACGCCCGCCACATAGTCAACCTCGGGCAGCGTTCCCGCCATAGCCTCGTCGCGCGCCATGATGTGGCCGTTTCGATAGCGCATGACCTCGACGTTCATGCCCTCGTAGTTCGAATTGGGGTATCCGTAATACACCCACAGGAACGCACAGATCTTCATCTGGTCGCCCGGCGCCACGAGGCTCTCGTAGCCATCGCTCGTCACGCGCATGATCTCGCCGGGACCGAGCTCGCACTCGTCCTCGTACCCGAGCTTGTGGTAGACGAAGGACTCGAACGAGATGCAGTAACCCTGACCCTCGATATCGCGGCCGATCAGCACCGGCAAGCGGCCCATGCGGTCGCGTGCAGCGTACACGACGCCATCCTCCGTCATGACGAGCAGCGTGAGCGACCCCTGAATGGCCTTCTGCGCAAAAACGATGCCCTCGACCAGGTCGTCTTTCTGGTTGATGAGCGCCGCGACGAGCTCGGTGTGATTGACTGCACCGGAGCTCATGGCCATGAACTGCGCGCCACCCTGCTCGAAATACCGCTCGATGAGCTCGTCGGCATTGGTGATGGCACCGACCGTCGTGATGGCAAAGGTGCCGTGGCGGCCGCGAACGAGCAAGGGTTGGGGGTCGGTATCGGAAATGCAGCCGATGCCGCTCGTGCCGTGGAAGCGCTCTAGGTCCTTATCGAAGCGAGAGCGGAACGGCGTATTCTCGATGGAGTGAATCTCCTTCTGGAAGCCGCCCGTGCCCTCGCAAAAGACCATGCCCGCACGGCGCGTGCCCAGGTGAGAGTGGTAGTCCACGCCGAAAAAGACGTCCAGCACCACATCGCGCTTCGAAACCGCGCCAAAGAATCCGCCCATCGCTCCCCCTCATATATGGCTGATGATGCTGCCATTATACGTGAGCCATTCCTTTGCAGCGCGAAGGATATGAATAGCGCGGAAAGACGCATGGCGAATACGCGCGCTTCCCGGCAACCGGGAGCAAGCCACGCTGCTCGCCTCCCATCGGCTCTCCACCGCGTGCCCTTTGCGCACTTTCCGCCGAGCCCCGCCCCTTTCCATCGCGCCCCCGCTCCTTCCGCCGCGCGCGACGCTCGCCCGGTGGGCCCCCGCTCCTTCCGCCGCGCCCCACGCCGGAAGACAGCGCGAGGCCCCTGTCGATGCGAACTTCGCCCCGCGCCCACATGCTCTAGCGTTGAAAAAAAAAAGCAGGTGTATAATCGCGCGCGAATCGCGGCACAATGCCGTTATTCCATAGTGGAGGAGGCCAACATGGACGAGTCTCTGATCGGAATCATCGTTGCAGCGGGGTGCGGGCTGCTTTGCGCTGGGCTCGGCGCGTATATGGTCGTAACAGGCAACCCCTCACTTCTGCATAGCTATCATTATGCGACCACCCCGCTCGCGGACCGCCCGGCGCTTGCGCGCGAATCGGGCACCGGACTCATCGTGACCGGCGTGGGCTGCGCACTCATGGGGCTTTCGGATCCCTTTGGAGTCTGGGCAGGCGTAGCGGGCATCGTGCTGCTCGTCGCAGGTATCGCAATCAACCTTATTTCCATCATCAGGCATAACGGCTCGCTCTTCTCGTTCCCTTCAAGCGAGGAAAAGGCGCATGGAGGGCGTGGGCTTCACATCGGCCTCAATACCGGAGGCGGCGTCGTCCTAGGCGCAATCATCGGCCTCGTTTGCATCGTGCCCGGCGTCTACATGATCGCGACCGGCGACGTGAGCCTGCTTCACAGCTACCACTACGAGCATATCGCCGCTGCGGACCTGCCCGCGTTCTCGTTCATCGAAGGCCTCTCGATGATTGGCCTCGGCATCGGCCTTGCCATCTGCTTTGCCGCGGGCGGGCGCATGACGATGCGCCCCATCCCGCTCTGGGCAAAGGTGCTCATGGCTGTAGGCGGAATCATCTGGGGTGCGAGCCTCATCACCCTGATCGTCGCGATCCCCACCTTCGGAGGCTCGCTGTCATAGGATCCGCCCGAGAGGCGGGCCACAGGCCGAACGCCCGACGCTCCGCCTCGCGCGGCATCGACATTCTTCGTCCTCTGCGCCAGCATCGCACCCGTAGCGAGACAGTTGTGCCGGGTTAAACTGTCTCAAAATACCCTAGTTAGTCACTTTTAACAGGCACACAAGTCAAAAGG
>NZ_VTFZ01000014.1:0-43256 GCF_009676995.1 Enorma shizhengliae | reverse complement strand
CTTCCCCCACACTGTGGGGGTTTTAAAAACTTAAAAAAACCCCTTTCTTGCCACTTTAACCCCCCCCACAACTGTCTCACGGCTACGCCTCTGCGTCGTCCCGCTCGGCAGCTTCGGCGATGCGCGCCTCCTCGAAGGCGGCCTTCATGGTAGGATTGCCGCGCGTGAGCTTCTTGATGGTGAGGCCCTGCGCCTTGTCGTTAGCTAGGCGCAGGTTGCGGTCGCTCGAGAGCAGTGCCTCCTTGGTCTTCTGCAGATGGCTAATGGTCTTGTCAATCTCCTCGATCGCCGTCTGGAACTTGCGGTTCGCCAGCTCGAAGTTGCGCGAGAACCCTTCCTGGAACGCCTCCAACTTCGATTCGAAATTAGTCACGTCCACGTTCTGCTGCCGCATGATAGCGAGCTCCTGCTTGTAGGCAAGCGCGTTCATGGCGGCGTTACGCAGAAGTGTGATGAGCGGGATGAAGAACTGCGGGCGGATCACGTACATCTTTTCGTAGCGGTAGCTCACGTCCACGATGCCCGTGTTGTAGAGCTCGCTCTCCGGTTCCAGCAGGCTCACCAGCACCGCGTACTCGCACTTCTTCTTCGTGCGGTCCGCATCGAGCTTCTTGAAGAAGTCCTCGTTCTTGTGTTTGGTGGCCGTGGCATCGTTTTCGTTCTTCATCTCGAACATGATGGAGATGATCTCGTTGCCGTTATCGTCGCATTCACGGAAGATGAAATCGCCCTTGGAGCGGTGCGAGCCATCCTCGCCCTCAACAGCATCGTTGTCTTTCTCGAAGTACGCGTGCGGGAAGGCCGTCATGCGCAGGCGGTTGAACTCGGTCTCGCAGTGCTGCTCGAGCGTCTCGCCCACCATCTTGGTGGACAGGCGCACCTTCATGTCGCGCAGGCGCTCGATTTCCTCGTCCTTGTAGCGAATGAGCGCATCGCTCGCCTTTTTGGATTGCTCGAGCTCAAGCGCGTGCGAGGCCTCGAGCTGCTGGCGCTCGCTATCGTGAAGCGCGCGCTCGCTCGCAAGTGCTGAGCGTGCCTCGTCACGCTCGCGCTCCGCCGCCGTAACCGCCTGCGCCACGGCAAGCTCCTGCCTCGCCGCATCGGCGGCAATCTGCTGCCTGAGCTTGGAAATCTCGGCATCCTTGGCGGCAATGCCCCGGGAAAGCTCCTCGCGTGTCGCAGCGCGCGCGTTCTCAAGCGCAACCGCCTGCTGCTGGGCAGATGCCTCAGCCTGGGCCTTGAGTCGAGCGATTTCGGCGTCGCGAGCGGCGATATCCTCCTGAAGACGCCGAGCTGCCTGCGCCTGGGAGAGCTCCGCCTCCGTCTCTTGCTGAGCCAACTTCGCCCGCAGCTCGTCGCACGTGCGCTCGAGCTCCGACAGCTGCTGCTGAGCATCTCGCTGCGCCTGCGCCGCGGCGCGCTCCTCAGCGAGCCCGCGCTCGTTCGCCGCGGATGCAAGCTGTGCCTCGAGCTCGGCGATGCGCGCATCGCGCCCCGAAACGGTTTCCTGAAGCTGGCGCTCGGCCTTCTGTTCGGCAAGCTCCACCGCTGCCGCACGCTCGCGCTCCATTATGCGCTCGCGCTCGGCGAGCTGACGCGAAAACTCCTGGTCGCGCACCTGGCGCGCGATATCCGCATACCCTTGTTCGTCTACCTGGAACACCGTACCGCACTGGGGGCACTTTATCTCGTTCATAAACGGACCTTTCTTCCAAAGACGCCTGCGCTCATGGTTCCTTTTACTGGAATCAGTCTACCCCGGCATGCGGACAGAAGAATGCGGCGCTTGCCCGGAAAGCTAACGAAACGTATGTAGACGAGCAGACGAACCGTACCTGTCCGTCACGAACGCCGCACGTCGCGGGCGGCTAAGGTCATCGGACGGTTAAGGCTTCCCCGTGCGTTCGGGCGGGATTCGAACGCGCCCGGCGCGCCTGCCGTCCCCGGACCGGACTGGGACATCGCCTGTGTTGTCGGGCAGGATTCGGACGCGCGCGGGACGTTTTGCCATTCTCGGGCGGGATTCGGACATAGCCAGCGTTCTTGGGCGAGATTCGGACGGAACAGGGCCCTTGAATGTCCAAATGCCGCCCGAAGGCGGCCAACATGTCCGAATGCCGCCCGACAAAGGAGAACGGCAGCGGAGTGTCGCCCAGCTCAGAAGAGCAACGGCGAATGCCGACCGGCAACGCCGTCAGGGTGAGACAGTTTAACCCGGCACAACTGTCTCCCTGTTCATCCCGAGGTACGAGCGCAGCGCGTCGAGCGTAGCCTTGCCGTCGCGGCGGCCGACCTGGTACACGTGGTCGAGAATCGCCGGATCCTTCACCGAGAGCGGCGTCTTGACCGATTCGCTCGGCCGAATCACAAACACCTTGCCCTCACGCTCCAACCGCGCGAGCTCGTCGAGCTGCGCGTTGTAGCGCTCATGACGGTTGGCCAGAAGCTCGACCAGCTTGGGATACCGGTGCAGCAGCACGCGCAGCGCGGGCATGAGGCCGTTGGGCCCCTTCCGATACCCCTCGGGCTGCGTACACACCACCACGCAGCGGTCGTAGCCCTGATCGAGCATCCAGCGGAAAGGAATGGAATCGGCCGTTCCGCCATCGAGCAGCAACCGCCCTTCCAGCTCAACGGGGCGAGAGAGCGCCGGAATAGCCGACGAGGCGCGCATCCACTCCACGTCCTCCACGTCGCCGCGGTTCACGTCGTGGTACACCGGCTCGCCGGTTTGGATATCGGTCGCCACCACGGTGAATCGCATGGGGTTAGCAGCATAGGTTCCCACGTCGAACACGTCGAGCTCCCAAGGGAGGCGTCCGAAGGCGAACTCCCGATTGAAGAGGTTCCCCGTGGTGAGCAAGCTTCTCATGCCTGCATAGCGGGGATCATTGCAGAACCTTTTGTTATAGCGAACCGCGCGCCCCAACTGGCACGACTTGAAATTGCACCCGAAAGTCGCGCCCGCGGAAACTCCCACCGTATGCGTGGCCCCTATGCCCTCCTCGAGCCATACGTCAAACACGCCCTCGGTATAGTGGCCGCGAAAACCGCCACCCTCGAACACCACGCCTACCGTATGCGGCAACGCGCCAAACTTGGGGCGCTCGCTCGGATCCCGCACATCGGAAAGCCTGTAGTCTGCACCCGAGCCAACAATCTTAGGTTCTTTCGCCTGTACCATGCCATACCTCACTTAATCATGGCTTTTGAGTATAGCGCGGCGCATGGAAAAGGTAGTCGGCTTCCTCGGCGCCTTCGTCGCCCCATGGCCGTATCACCGGGCGAGTCCTCGCCCGCTCCAGCCCCGTCGCCCATCGGGACGGGCGGGCCCTCGCTCCATCGCAGGACGAGCCAGCGACCCCCAGCGCAGTCGCCCGTCGCCGGGCAGGGCCGGCAAGCCGCCCCGTCCCGTCGCCCCATGGATTCTTCACGGCCGCTTAAGCCAGACTTCACTGCTGTGGAAAGCCCATGCAGGGCAGCGGTTCACCGTAGAATCGAGAGAGTGCCGATAAACGGAAGGGGGCTAAACCATGGCAGAAACAGTCTTGATCGTAGAGGACGACCGGGATATCGTCGAGCTGCTGTCGCTCTATCTAACCGGCAGCGGGTACGACGTCGTCACTGCTGGAAATGGGGAAGAAGCTCTCGAGCAACTTCAGCAGCACCCTGCCGATATCGCGCTTGTCGACATCATGATGCCGCGCATGAACGGCTACGACTTCATCAAGGCCCTCCGCGCCACGGACAACATCCCCGTCATCATCATCTCGGCTCGCACGCAGGCTGCCGACAAGATCGTGGGGCTTGACGCCGGAGCGGATGGATTCATCGCGAAGCCCTTCAACCCGCTTGAGGTCACAGCGCAGATTCGCGCCCTCCTGCGCCGCCGGGCCACCGACGTTGCCGACGCCCTCGCCGCAGCCGGCCGCACCGCCCCCACCTCAGATGAGGCGCGCGCTACCGCACCATCGGAAGGCGAGGCATCCTTTCCAGGACCAGACGCCTCTGGCCCCAGTGATCGCGCGGCCGCAGAGAGCACCCCCGCGCCTTCAACCCCCTCGCAAGACGGCGCGCATGTGCTGCGCGTGGGCGACCTCGCCTTTGACACTGAACGGCTCGAGCTCTTCAAAGGCGGCACGCCGATTCCGCTCACCGCCGCCGAGCTCAAGATCATGGCAACCTTCAT
The DNA here is from genome assembly GCF_009676995.1 of Enorma shizhengliae. Classification (NCBI taxonomy): domain Bacteria; kingdom Bacillati; phylum Actinomycetota; class Coriobacteriia; order Coriobacteriales; family Coriobacteriaceae; genus Enorma; species Enorma shizhengliae. Next base: position 39,067 of record NZ_VTFZ01000014.1, on the reverse strand, counting down.
GGCCGCCCCTGGTCGCGTTTTCAGCAAAGCTCAGCTCTATGCCTGCATCAACGGGGAGAGCTTCGCTGGCAGCGAGGCAAGCGTGATGGTTCATGTCTCCAACATCCGTGCCAAGCTGGAAGACGACCCGCTGCGTCCGGCATACATCAAGACCATCCGCGGTATGGGATACAAGATCGATGGCTAGCGAATTCGAACACACACCCTCTTCCCGCAGCCCCTTGCATCGCCTGCGCAAGAGCATCGCCGTGCGCTGCCTCGCCGGCCTCGTCGTCTACGCAGCGCTCCTAGCACTCGTGCTCTGGGGCATCAACCGCGCGAGCGAGAATCTGTTCGACAGCGCCTTTCCCTCCATGGAAACCGTGCTGACGTATGCCGACGATCTAGAGCATGACCGCTTCGATGCGCTGCAGACGCAAGCGCTCGAGCACTGCAAGATCGTCATCTTCGACGGCGACGGCACACGGCTCTACGCATCGAGCGCACGGGCAGCGGAGAAGATCCATGCCTCCGACCTCGACCTCATCAGCGAATACGATGAGCAGAGCTTCTACGAGGTGTTCCAGGAAAGCACCGTCGACGGCCTGCACTACCGCATCGTGCAGTGCACCTACAGCCTCGAAGATGGGTTCACCAAGCGCATCACGGCGTGGTGCGAGCTCGACGAAAACCTAACCGTGGTGGCCGGCGATCTATTCGCCGACCGCGGCGCGCTCACACAGCGCGAGTTCGACTTCCTGCAGGGCGTCTACAGCGCGCAGATGTCTGTAGAGCGCGTGAGCTACCAGACCGTAGACGGCGAAGAGCGCATTCTCGTGCTGGCCGCCCCGCTCGTAAGCGGCATTCGCTACCAGCAAGTCGTAGACGAGGCCAACCGCCTGCCGCTCCTTGCTGCCCCCGTGGCGCTCGTCATCACCATTGGCTGCGCGTGGTACCTGGTGGGCGTCGCGAAACGTGCGACGCGCCCGCTGGACCGCGCGATCAACGCCTACCGCCGCGGAGAGGAGCAAGTGGACGCGGCGACCGACGTTCCCACCGAACTCGTGCCCATCTACGACAACTTCACCGACCTCATGGACGAGCTGCGCGAGGCGCGCGAGGACAGCCAGCGCATCATCGCCAACATCTCGCACGACCTCAAGACGCCGCTCACCGTGATCTACGGGTACGCACAGGCCTTCCGCGACGGGCGCGTTCCACCGGAAAAGGAGCAAGACTACCACCGCATCATCGGAGAGAAGGCGCTTGCCGCAAGCGAGCTCATCGACACGCTCTTCGCCTATGCGAAGATGGAGCACCCCGAATACGCCCCGAACCTCGAGCCATGGCGCGTAGACGAGCTGGTGCGCTCGGTGGCGCACGAGGCAGAGGCCCAGGTAGAGCAGGCAGGCTGTTCGCTCTTCGTGGTTCCCGAAGGCGCATCGCTCGCGCAGGCCGCACAGGGAGACGAGAGCCCTGGCGTGGCGGCGAGCAGCGCCGAGCCCATCGCCCGCATAGACCGGCAGCTCTTCCATCGGCTGCTCATGAACCTCATCAGTAATGCTTGCGCCCACAACCCTTCGGGCACAAGCATCTATCTCGCCTGCGAGGTCGACGCCGGACGCGGCCTCGTGCGCGTGCGGGTGGCCGACACCGGCACGGGAATCCCCGACCACATCGCCTCTCACGCCTTCGACCCCTTCGTGACCGAAAACGCTGCACGCTCCACCAACGGGGGAACCGGACTGGGCCTCACCATCGCGCGGCGCGCTGCCGAGCTCATGGGCGGCACGCTCACCCTTTCCCCGAACCCTCCCCACCCGTGCGCTACGGAGTTCGTAATCGAACTGCCCCGCTGCACAAAAGAGTGAACGCTGCGTGCGGCCGGCTTCCGTGCGATGCTCGGCTTCATCGTCGCGGCGGTCGTGGTGAACGCTGCGTGCGGCCGGCTTCCGTAAACCGGTGTGCACCCCACCGCGTGCGAACCTAAAGATTGCCCAACCGCACGCGGGGTCGCCGTGCGCGCGAGCCTAAAGAAACCTTTAGCAAGCGTTCAGGTGCGCTAAAGCTTCCCTTCCCATACTGGAACCCATCGAACCGACCAGTTGGAGGAAGCAATGCACACGACGGCGCATACACCGATCGAATATCTTGAGCGATCTGCCCGGCTGTTCCCGAGCAAGACCGCAGTGATCGACGAGTTTGGCACCTGCACCTATGCCGAGCTGCTCGAGCGCAGCCGAGCCATCGCCCAAGGCCTTCTTGCCGCAGACGCGCGATCGAACGCCTCCGGCGACCCGGAGATCCGCACTTCGGGCTCCGTAAACGCGCCCGCGCCGCAGCCCGTCGTCGTCTTCATGGAGAAGCGCATCGATATGCTCGCCTCCTTCCTCGGTGCCCTCATGGCGGGCCGCTTCTACGTGCCGGTCGACCCCAGCGTGCCTGCAGAGCGAGCGCGAAACGTCTATGCCACCCTTGCGAATGGGAAGCCGGAAGAAAACGGCCCGATCGTGATCGCGAACGCCGATACCATAACCGCGGCGCGGGCAATCTTTCCGGAAGGCCGCGTAGCGCTCGTGGATGACCTTCTGCAGCACACGGTCGATAGCGCGGCGCTCGAGAACGTCGCGCGTTCCTTGGTGAGCAGCAACCCCGCCTATGTGCTCTTCACGTCTGGATCGACCGGCATGCCGAAGGGCGTGGCCGTGAGCCACCGCTCCATCTGCGGGTTCATCGATGCATTCGTGGAAGCCTTCGGCATCCGCGACGATGACGTCATCGGCAACCAGGCGCCGTTCGACTTCGATGTCTCGGTCAAAGACATCTACGGCGCACTCGCGACAGGCGCCACGATCGTCTTGCTGCCGCGCAGGCTGTTCAGCGCCCCCGCGCAGCTGGTGGATGCTCTTCGCGAGCACGAGGTCACGGTCATGACCTGGGCGGTGGCCGCGCTCTGCCTCGTGAGCAGCCTGCACGGCCTCGACCACGCCCCGCTGCCGAGCGTGCGCCTTGTCCTGTTCTCGGGCGAGGTCATGCCGCGCAAGCATCTCGCACGCTGGCTAGAGCACCTGCCCGAGGCAACCTTCGCGAACCTCTACGGGCCTACCGAGATCACCTGCAACTGCCTCTATCACATCGTGGATCGCAGCCGCGCCTACCTCGACGGCCTGCCCCTGGGCGAGCCGCTCGGCGACCGCCGCATCCTGGTGCTGGACGAAAGCATGCAGCCCGTTAGCGAGCCCGGACAGGTGGGCGAGCTCTATGTGGGCGGCCCGAACATCGCGCTCGGCTACTACGCCGACCCCGCTCGCACGGAGGGCGCCTTCATGCCGAACCCCATCCCCGGAGCGTTGCCGGAAACCGTATACCGCACCGGAGACCTCGTGCGCATAGGCGAGGGCAGGGAGCTCTTCTTCAGCGGGCGGGCGGACAACCAGATCAAGCATCAGGGCCACCGCATCGAGCTGGAAGAGATCGACGCCGCCTTCGAGCGATGCCCCGGTGTCGAGCGCTGCCGCTGCGCCTATAACGAGCGCTTCAAACGCATCCATGCGTTCTTCGAGGGCTCGGCCGAAATCGATGAGCTCCGACGCGCCGTGAGCTCGATGCTCCCCGGCCCCATGGTGCCCGCAAGCATCGAGCGCGTGGAGCGCATGCCACTCACCAAGAACGGCAAGGTCGACCGCCGCGCGCTGCTCAACGCGTGACACTTTCCCCCGGTACAACTGTCTCAGAGACAGTTTAACCCGGCACAACTGTCTCACCACCTAAGGAGGAAACCATGCTGACCGATTCCGCACTGCGTGCACTCGCCGACCGCTTCGGCACGCCGCTCTACGTCTTCGATGACCGCGCGCTCGTGCAGCGCGTCCGCTACCTGCGCAAGGCCCTGCCGGCTCGCGTGGGCATCTGCTTCGCCATCAAGGCAAACCCCTTCGTTCTCCCCGCGCTCGAGCCCCTCGTCGACCGGCTCGAGGTGTGCTCGCCCGGCGAGTATCGCATCTGCCGCGCCCTCGGCCTGCCCCACGACAAAATCGTGGTCTCGGGCGTGCATAAGGACATCCAGACCGTATCGAGCGCCGTGAGCGAACGGCAGGCGCCCGCAGCCGTCACCATCGAGTCGGTCTCCCAGCTTGACCTGGTCCTGCACCAAGCCGCCACGCACTCGGCACGCGTGCCGGTGCTCCTGCGGCTCAGCAGCGGTAACCAATTTGGCATGGGGCGCGACGACGTGAAGGCCGCGGTCACGCGCCTGCGCCACAACGGGCGCGTGCGCCTTGCAGGGCTCCAGTTCTTCTCCGGCACGCAGAAGAACTCCCTCAAGCGGCTTGCCCGCGAGCTCCGCGGCCTGGATGCGTTCATTCAGGAGCTTGAGCAGGATTGCGGCTGGCGCGTGCCCGAGCTGGAGTTTGGCCCCGGGTTCCCCGTCTCGTACTTCGCCCACGACGACTTCGATGAGAAGGAGTTTCTGGCGGAATTCAGCGCGCTTATCGAGGGCATGTCCTTCCAGGGCCACATCATGCTTGAGCTCGGCCGCAGCCTTACCGCCTCATGCGGTACCTACCTCACGCGCGTGGTAGACGCCAAGGTGAACGCGGGGCAGCGATATGCCATCGTGGACGGCGGCATGCACCAGCTCGTGTACTTCGGCCAATCCATGGCCATGAAGCAACCGTGCTGCCACCTGCTTGGCGCCGATGACGAGAACGCCGCCCCAGCAGACGAAGAGCTCTGGAACATCTGCGGCTCGCTCTGCACGGTAAACGACATCCTTGCCAAGCAGCTCCCCCTCTCCGGGCTCGAGCAGGGCAGCATCCTTGCTTTCGAGAACGCCGGCGCCTATTGCATGACCGAGGGCATCTCGCTCTTTTTGAGCCGCGACCTTCCGCGCGTGATCATGGTCGACGAGCATGGCGCCCCCACGCTCGTGCGCGACGGGCTGCGCACCGACATCCTCAACACCCCGCTCTTCCCCATCAGGTAACACCCCGACGCAACAAGCGCGCTGGGCCACATCTAAGAAAGGACCATCATGGACGCAATTCTCGACATCTTGAACGAACTCAAGCCCGGTATCGATTACCGCACGCGCCACGACCTCGTCGATACGCGCGAGCTCGATTCGCTCACCATCATCACGCTCGTCTCGGAGCTCGAGGATGCCTTCGACATCACCATCCCCGCCGTGGAGATCGTGCCCGCTAACTTCAACTCCCTCGAGGGCATGTGGAACATGGTTCAGCGCCTGCGCGAAGCTGGCTTTTAGCGAGGTGCCGGGGCTCTCATGACTTCGTACTTCTCTTTGACGATGCTCGGGCTCATCCTGCCCGGCACGGCGGTCGCCTACCAGGTCATGCCGCGCCGGGCGCGCTGGGCCGTGCTTCTCGCCGCTAGCTATGTCACCTTCTGGGCCATCAGCGGAAAGCTGCTCGCCTTCCTTTTGGCGTCGACCGTGACCATCTGGCTCTGCGGCCTTGCGCTCGATCGCGAGATCAAGCAGCGCGGCGAGGCCCTGCGGGCTCCGGGCGCCAACCGCAAGGCGGTCAAGCAAAGCTATGCGAGGCGCATGCGCCTCATCATGGCGGCGGGCGCGGCGGTCAACCTTGGAATGCTCTTCGCCTTCAAATACGTGGTGTTCGCGCACCGCCTGCTCGCTCCGCTCGCCGCCCCGCTCCTCACCCACCTGGGGATCGGCTGGACAGCACCGGCGGCAATCGCGGCGCCCATCGGCATCTCCTTCTACACGCTGCAGGCCGTCTCCTACCTCGTGGACGTGTATCGCCAGAGCGTCACCGCCGATCGCAACCTGTGCCGCCTGGCGCTCTTCATGGCATTCTTCCCCCAAATCATGGAGGGGCCCATCTGCCGCTACGGCCAGACGGCGCAAGCGCTCTGGGCGGGCCACGGCATCACCTGGGAGAACCTCGTATCGGGAAGCCAGCGCATCCTTTGGGGCGCGGCAAAGAAGCTTATCGTTGCCGATCGGGTGAATCTGCTGGTGAAGACCGTCTTTGCCTCATATGAGTCTTACGACGGCGGCGTGATCGCCCTCGCCGCGGTGCTCTATACCATCCAGCTGTATTGCGACTTCTCGGGCACGATGGATTTCGTGGTGGGCACGGGGCGCATCTTCGGCGTGCGCCTGCCCGAGAACTTCCGACAGCCCTTCTTCTCGCGCACCGCATCCGAATTCTGGCAGCGCTGGCACATCACCCTGGGCACGTGGTTTCGCGACTACGTGTTCTACCCCGTATCGCTCAGCAAGCCGGTGAAGCGCCTGACCACCTCGGCGCGGCATCTCCTGGGCAATCGCATGGGACCGGTGGCCGCGAGCGGCGTGGCGCTCCTCGCCGTTTGGCTCGGCAACGGCCTCTGGCACGGAGCAGGAGGGCAGTACGTGCTGTTCGGACTGTTCTGGTTCACGATCATTTGGCTCGGCGGCTTCGCTGAGCCGATCGCGCAGTCCATCTGCGAGCGCCTGGGGATCGATCGCTCGGCGCTCCCGTATCGCGCCTTCCAGCACGCGCGCACCCTGGTGATCGTCTTTTGCGGAGAGCTCATCTTCCGCGCCGATGGCGGATGGGCGGCGCTCGGTATGCTGAAGCGGCTCTTCAGCCAGTTCTCGCTTGCATCGTTCGCCGACGGCACCGCATTCAAGCTCGGCATGGACGGCGCCGATTTTGCCTGCGTTGGCATCGCTATCGCAGTGCTCTTCGTCGTTGGGCTGCTGAGGGAGCGCGCGCAGCACGACCCTGCCGCCTCCGCCACCCCGGCAGGACACGCGGGCATGCCGGCGGCAGCCACCGCGAACACCGCAGCCACCCGCTTCGCCCTCGCCTGGTGGCAGAACTTCAACGTGCGCTGGGTACTTGGCTGCGCCCTCATCCTTGCCATCGTGGTGTTCGGCGCCTATGGAACGGGCTATGTTCCCGTCGACCCCATGTACGCATCGTTCTAGCAAGCATCAGTACCGGCAGGCAACAGGTCCCGCCGGGCACGACAGCGGCTGATAGGAGGTCCCATGCTTCATGACGCAACAACGCCTGCCACGGGGCGCACCCAACAGCGGGCGGCGCGGTACATGTGCATCGCGCTGCGCCTCGTCGTTACCGGCATCGTGCTCTGCGGCCTCCTTGCCGCGGTGTCGCGCATCGTGCAGCCGAAGAACAACCAGGCCGAATTCGGTCAGAGCGATCCCGAGGCCCACGGCGTGCTCGGCGAGCCGCGCGATAGCATCGACGTTCTCGTTCTGGGAGACTCCGAGTCGTTTTGCTCCATCTCGCCCCTGCAGCTTTGGGGCGAGCAGGGCATCACCTCCTACGTATGCGGCACGAGTGGGCAGATACTCCCGCTCACCCGCTCCCTGCTGTTGAGCGCGCTGAGCAAGCAGCATCCTAAGGTCGTAGTCCTCGAAACCAACTGCCTCTTCCGCCCGTTCCGACCGGGGTTCGCGCTCAACCGCGCCCTCCAAGACAAGTTCCCGGTGTTCGAATACCACAACCGCTGGAAGAAGCTGCGCGCGGAAGACCTCGTCTACGCGCCCCAGACCACCTGGACGCACGAGCTCAAGGGCTTTCGCATCAAGAAGGACACGGTTGCCGCAGACCCTTCCGGCTACATGGCCCCTACCGACGAGCTGGCGCCGATGCCGCGCCTGAGCGAGCTGTACCTGCGCAGCATTGCGAGGATCTGCCGTGATAACGGCACCAGGCTCGTGCTCGTGAGCACGCCGAGTACGGTGAACTGGAACACGGCGCGCCATAACCGCACCCAGCTCCTAGCGGGCGAGCTGGGCATCGACTACATCGACTTCAATATGGGCAGCCAGCGCGTCGAGATTGACTGGGCTACCGATACCTGCGACAAAGGCGACCATCTCAATATCTACGGCGCTCAAAAGGTCACGAGCAAGCTTGGCGAGATCCTGCGCGCTACGTACCAGGTGCCGAGCCATGCGAACGAGAAGGCATATGCCTCTTGGAACGACGCGTACGCGCGCTACGCCAAGCAGCTCGCCGGAACGTGATGCCGCGCGGAGCCGGCACGCGCGGGCACCTTCGCCCGTCCTCGGCGCCCGCGCTCCTCGGCGCCCCGCCGCCTCCTAGCGCGCTGCCCCCTCCTAGCGCGCTGCCTGCCGTGGCGCCTCACCCGCCTTATCGCGTTCTCAAGCCCCGCCTATCCATACCGAAAGGAACCCATGCCACTCAGCAAGCCTTCACCCGAGCTCAGGCACATCGCCCTGCGTCTCGCCGTCACCGCCGCCGCGCTCGTCATCGCACTCGCCGGCATATCGCGCATCGTGCTACCCAAACACAACCAAGATGCGCACGGCCCCAATAACTACGAAGCCGCCCACGGCATCTTCGCCGAGCCGGAAAACTCCGTCGACCTGCTATTTCTTGGCGATTCCGAAACCTACTGTGCCATCACGCCCCTTGAGCTCTGGCGCGACCACGGCATCGCCTCGTACATCAGCGCCACGGGCGCCCAGCGCTTGCCGCTCACGCTCTCCATGCTCAACCGCGTCCTCGGCTGCCAGCGCCCCAAGGTCGTGGTGCTCGAAACCAACTGCCTATTCCGCGCGGTCACGCCGGGCACGGTGGCGCGCCAGACCGCAAACGACGCCCTCCCCGTGCTTGAATACCACAACCGGTGGAAGACGCTAAGGTCCGACGACCTCACGGCGGCCCCCTTCTCCATCGGCACCGCCGACTTCAAGGGCTATCGCCTCAAGACGGGCGTCAGCGCTGCCGACGACTCGTCCTACATGACGCCCACGATGGACAGCGAGTCCATTCGATCGCTCAACCGCTGGTACCTGGAGCAAATCGCAGACGTCTGCCGTAGCCACGACATCAAGCTCGTGCTCGTGAGCACGCCGAGCACCGTGAACTGGAATATGAAGCGCCACAACTGCGTGCAGCAGCTTGCAGGCGAGCTCGACGTCGATTACATCGATCTCAACACGGGCAAGAACCGAGCTCAGATCGACTGGTCGACCGATACCTTCGACGGCGGCGATCACCTGAACCTCAACGGCGCCAAGAAGGCAACGGCTAAGCTCGGCGAGATATTGCGGAACCGCTACCAGTTGCCCGACCATTCCGGCGAGAGCGCCTACCGTTCCTGGGACGAGGCCTACGCGCGCTACGAACGTGTCGTGAACGAGGGCGCGGCATCGTAGCGCCGGCCTGTACCCCACGGGCGCCGATTCCCGCCAGCTGCCCGCCAAGCCCCGGCTCGCGCCAATCCCCGCCATCTGCCCGCCAAGCCCCGGCTCGCGACAATCCCCGCCGGCTGCCCGCCAAGCCCCGGCTCGCGCCGATTGCCCACCGGCTCCTTCGGGTACAACAAGGTGGATATCCCACGAGCAAGGAGGCACCATGAACACGCTTGAAGCACTCGAAACACGCCGGAGCTGCCGAGCCTACACCAGCGAGCCCGTCGCACCGGAACTCATCGACCAGATCATCAGGGCGGGAACCTACGCCCCCACCGGCATGGGACGCCAATCCCCCATCATTGTCGCCATCACGAACAAAGAGGTGCGCGACCGGCTTTCGCGCATCAACGCGCGCGTCATGGACAGTGAAGACGACCCGTTCTACGGGGCGCCGGCCGTGCTCGTCGTGCTCGCACGCAAGGATGTGGGTACGCACGTGTACGATGGCAGCCTGGTGATGGGAAACATGCTGAACGCCGCCCATGAGCTGGGCCTTGGCAGCTGCTGGATCCATCGCGCGAAGGAAGAGTTCGAAACACCCGAGGGCCGCGCCATCTTGGAGGGCCTGGGCATCGATGCCGACGCATACGAGGGCATCGGCAACTGCATCGTAGGCCATGCCTCCGAGCCCGCGCCGGAAGCCGCCCCGCGCAAGACAGACTACGCTTACCATATCGACTAGCTGCGCATGTAACGAGCCCGCGCGACCGGATCCGCAGGGCGCGCTGCAAACTATCTGAGGAGGCCCCATGCCTTACGCCACCCATGAGAACGACGTTCAGTACCTCGCAGATGATGGCACAGTACTCGGCGAGGTTACCTTTCCAAGCTGCGGCGATGGCATCGTGGACATCAACCACACGTTTGTAGACGGATCTCTGCGCGGACAGGGCATCGCGGGCGAGCTGCTCTCCCGTGCAGCAGCCGAGCTCGAGAGGAGCGGGCGGCGCGCCCATCCCTCCTGCTCGTACGCCGTTCGGTGGTTCGAGAAGCACGCGGAGTACGCGCATCTGCTTGCGGAATGAGAAAAACTGCCCCGCCATATCCGAAATGAGCGCGCCGCATGCGCAATTCGCCCCGCGTCATGGCTTCGGCCAAGGCACGGGGCTCTCTTTTTCAACTTTTGGGCACTTGATTCCCAAATGTCCAAGTACAAAGAGATCCCTCGTTACCATAATCGCAGGCCAGAGGCTTGGCCAATATGTCGCTACTCAGCAGAACCCCGATTAAGTGCCCAAAAGTTGAAAACGCTTCTAAACCTTGCTCCCTCGCCGCCCCGATCACGGTAACAACTGCGTTACGGCGGCGTTTCGCGCGCGTTTCCTGCGGTTCGGCTTCATAATAGACCCCACCTGAATATCAACGGGCCCGCCATCGCCGAGGCGCGGCCGGCCCATGCAAGGATAGGGGTCGATATGTCCATGAAGTTCAAGCGCCTGCTGCCCATCCCCAAGGAAATCCGCGAGGAGATGCCGCTTTCCGCCGAGACCGCGGCGAAGAAGCCGGCGTTCGACGCGCAGGTGGCCGACATTCTCACGGGCAAGGACGACCGCAAACTCGTCATCATCGGCCCGTGCTCCGCCGACCGCGAGGACTCCGTGCTCGAATACGCCGGCCGTCTGGCGAAGCTTGCCGAGCGCGTGAGCGAGCGCCTCTTCATCGTGCCGCGCGTCTACACCAACAAGCCGCGCACCAAGGGCACGGGCTACAAGGGGCTCCTGCACAACCCCGACCCCGAGGGCCCGAGCGATCTTTTGGGCGGCGTCAAGGCAATCCGCCGCATGCACCTGCGCGTTGCGGAGGAAACTGGCATGTTCACCGCCGACGAGATGCTCTACCCCACCAACTACCAGTACCTCATCGATGTACTTGGCTACATCGCCGTGGGCGCGCGCTCGGTAGAGAACCAGGAGCACCGCCTCGTGGCTTCGGGCGTTCCCATGCCCATCGGCATGAAGAACCCCACCGGAGGGTCCACGAGCGTCATGCTCAACTCCATCTACGCGGCGCAGCAGCCGCAGACCTTCGTCTTCCGCAACTGGGAGGTCGAGACTACGGGCAACCCGCTCGCGCACGCGGTGCTGCGCGGCTATATCGGCGAGGACGGGCTCAACTACCCCAACTACCATTACGAGTACCTGGAGCGCCTGGCAGAGAAGTACACCGAGGCAGATTTCGTCAACCCGGCGGTTATCGTGGACTGCAACCACGACAATTCGGGCAAGCGCCCCTTCGAACAGATCCGCATCAGCCACGAGGTTGCAGATTCCATGCGCCGCTCAGAGCAAATCCGTCATCTCATCAAGGGCTTCATGGTGGAAAGCTACCTGGAAGACGGCAACCAGCCCATCGACGGCGGCGTGTACGGCAAGTCCATCACCGACCCATGCCTCGGCTGGGAGAAAACGGAGCGCCTGGTACTCGATCTCGCAGAGCGCGTGTAGCCGGAGCCAGAAACTGCAAGTTTGGGCCGGTTTTGAGCGGTACCCTCGAGTAGCGACAAGATGCGCACATGCGAAACCGCAGGTTGGAGCTCCAGCTGATTCTTGTCTACTTGGCACACCGGCGCAAAACCGGCCTAAACTTGAAAAGCACGGCAGGTCTTGGCGAAAAACCCGAAAGCCGGACCGCCTTGGCGAAAGATCGCAGCAGGCGTTTCCCAGTCCAGCTTCCTAGCCGATGGCGCCCGCCTGCAGCAGATCGCGCACCTCGTAGAGGTCCCGGCAGATGCGCGTCGCCAGGGAGCGCATCTCGTCATCCGGCTGCACCAAGTCGGGCACCATGATGGTAATGAAGCCGCCTGCGGCGCCGGCGCGCACGCCGTTGAAAGAATCCTCGAGCACGAGCGCCTCGTGCGCATCGCACCCTAAGAGCTCTGCCGCGCGAAGGAAGACATCGGGCTCCGGCTTGGCGTGCTCGACCTCAAGCCCAGACACCGTGGCAGAAAAGCACGCAGAAACGCCCGCGTTCTCAAGGTTCTGCGCAATCTGGCTCGCCGGCGAAGAAGACGCCACCGCCGCGGGTATGCCTTGCTCTCCCAGATACGCGAGGAGCTCATCGAGGCCGGGCTTCTTCTCCACCCCGGCGCGCAGGTGCTCCTCCACGATGGCATGCCAAACATCCCAGAGCTCATCCGCGTCGACGCTCTCGTCGTACCACGCGTGGACAACCTTCGCGAACTCACCTCCCGCGGTACCGCGCACCGCGTCCGAGAGACCGGGCTTATAGGCGAGGCCCAGAGCATCGGTCGCCGGCTTTAGGTTTTCTCCCCATACGGGCTCGGTGTCGAACATGAGCCCGTCCATGTCGAAGATGACGCCTTTGACCATTACGTACTCCCTATCCATTGGCCCGCTCTGTAAAGCTCTGAACACAGAAGACGATGGAGCGCCTCGCCCCATGCGCGAACCATTATCGTATACTTCGAGGCGTCCTCGCGGGAGGCATGAAATTGTTTCCAAGCGCGAAGCTGCACGACCAAGGAGCCCTATGAGCGAGCAAGCAACCCGCATCCTGTTCGTCTGCCACGGCAACATCTGCCGATCGCCCATGGCCGAGTTCGTCATGAAAGACCTCGTGCAGAAACACGGGCTCGAAAACCGGTTCCTAATCGCCTCGGCTGCCACCAGCACCGAGGAGATCGGCAACGATATTCACCGGGGCACGCGCCGCGTGCTCACCGAGCACGGCGTACCCTTCGCGCCCCGAAGCGCGCGGCGGCTTCGCTCAGACGATGCGGCTGCCTGGGACTATATCGTGGGGATGGATGAGGCCAACGTGCGCAACATCGGCCGCATGCTGGGACCAGGCGCGCTGGAGCGCACTTTCAAGCTGCTCGCCTTCGCCGGGCGCGCGGACGATGTCGCCGATCCGTGGTACACGGGCGACTTCGAGACCACCTATCGCGACGTGCTCGAGGGGTGCACGGCGCTACTCGAGCGCATCGAGAGCGGGCAATGACGCACGATCCCGGCTGGATTCATCACGACACGCGCTCGATATGCCTGATGCTCGGAATCAACCAGGTAATCACAGCGAGCACTAGCATGGACGAACCGGCGAGCACGAACCAGATGGGCGCGCCCACCGTATCGGCGAGCAACGTCGACACCGCGAGCCCCGCCGGCATGGCCCAGGCCATGATGCTCCCGTAGAGGCCAAAAACGCGTCCCAGGTACTCGGGCGGAATGCGTTCTTGCATGAGCGCGGTCTGCGGGCCCGAATAGAAGGGGGAACTGAGCCCCATCACCGCGCTTGCAGCGAGAAAACCCATGAAACCGTCTGGTCCCAAGAGCCCCGCAGCCAGCGTTGCCACCCCATACACCGCGCACGAAGCCACCACGCTCAGCGCGCGATTCGCAAAGCCACCGGTAGCTGCCAAAAGCATGCTGCCCGCGATCATGCCCACCGAGAACACCACCTCTGCGAGGGCGGCATCGGCAGTCGTGCCCGCAAAGTGGCCGAGCGTCATAATGGGAAAGAGCGCCGATATGGGCGAGAACACGAGCGTGAAGGCAAACCCGCACCACAGCAGGGCGAAAAGCCCTCGATACCTGCGAAGCACGCGGTAGCCCTCCGCGGTCTCACGAGCGAGCTGGCGCACCTGCGTCGCAAGGCCCTCGCGAACCACAGGAGCCGTGGGCCGTCCGCTTAACCGCGCGGCGAGGACGGCCACGCTCGCGAACAGCGCACCGGCAACGTCAAGCGCGACCATCGCGGTAAGTCCCCACACCGGGTATATCGCCGCCGCCGCAGCCGTTCCCAAGATGTACCCGCCCGATTGCACAAGCTGCGTTACGCCCGCAAGACGGGTAAGGTGCTCAGGCGGAGCCACAAGCGGGGTCAGCGCCTGGAAGGCAGGAGTGTGAAACGCGCTTCCGATGGCCCTGAAGAACAAGGCAACGATTACCATCCACACCGGCAAGGAGCCGGCCATCGACGCAAGCGCCACGAGCGCGCTCGCCGCAGCGATGAAGAGGTCGGCCCCGACAAGCACGCGTTTGAGCGGAAGGCGGTCGACGATCGCACCCGCGACAGAACCCAACAGCGCGAGCGGCAGGAAGCCCATGAGCGATGCCAGCGACAGCATGCTCGCAGAATTCGTGGTGAGCGTAATGTGCCAGATGAACCCCATCTGCAAGATAGAGCTGGTGAGCACCGAGACGAGCTCTCCGCCCCACACGCAGGCAAGCTTTAGCTTCCAAGAGCCGTCCGGCACAGGTATTGTGCCCGGCGCCGCTCCGTCTACCGCATGAGGCGCGGCTTCCGGCGCATCGGATGTTCGCGACATGATGGCCCCTCCTCGCGCCCACTGGCCCCGCGAGCGCAAACAGCGCATATGCGCGGAACAGCATAGCAGACGCAACCGAGGAGCGCAGGAGGCAAATCCTTGCGGAGCACCGCACGCCCGCCATGAAAAAGCGCCCCGAACGAGGCGCTTCTCGTGATGTCAAATGGTGAGGATATTATAAGCACGGGCTATCCCCCGTCAGGAGCGACCGCCCTTCGCCTTAGTGGACCCGGCGCTTCCCACTGGATCCCTTCGCTCGCCATCCCGGATTGCCGGCGTGGTGATAAGGCCTGCCAGCACCACAGCCCCGCCGACGGCATATGCCATGCGCACCGCATCGAGGCGCGCCGTTGCCTCGATCGACACAAGCTCCTTGCGCTCGCCGTCGGTCATGGGGATTCCCGCGATCTCGTCCTCGAAGGTCCGGTTGCTGCCCAGGTCGATGCTCACGCCCGGCAAAGCGCTCGACACTCGAGGCGAAATAGAGGCATCCGCCGCAGCACGGCTTCGAACCGTACCGGTAATCCCAAAGATCAGCACCGCGCCCAGCAACGCCACGCCGAGGGCCTGGCCCACATTACGCATCGTGCTCTGGATACCGCCCGACTGCGATGCTTCGCGCTCGGGAAGCGCCATCGCCACCACGTTGCTCGCGTGGGCAGAGACCGTACCCGCGCCCACGCCCGCCATGAAGGCACCCAGGTACACGAGGGGCGCGCTTGCGCCGTTCTCGGTCACAGAGAACGCCATGATGCCGAGTGCAACAGCCATTGCCACGTAACCGGCTTGGATTACGCGGCGCGGGCTAGCCTGCGGCATGAACTTGGGGATGCCAAGTGCCAGCGCGAAGGTGGGAACGCCGGTGACGATCGAGATGGTCCCCACTGCCACGGGCGACCAGCCGGCCACAAGCTGCAGGTAGGGCGCCATGAGAATGGACTGGGCCCCCATAAAGAAGAAGGTGAGGGCACAGGCCACAAGACCGGCGCGCACCTGGGGAGTTGTGAGAAACGCACTCGGCAGCACCGCGATGCCGCCCCGCGCCTCTACGCGGCGCTCATAGGCAACGAGGATGCCGAGAACCACAATACCTGCCACAGCCATGGGAAGTGCGGGCGAGATGCCCAGGATGGTGAAGGGCGCCGTGGAGAGAGGCGTCACGAGGCCCCACGATGAGATGCTCGAGAGGCCAATGAGCAGGAGGAACAGGCCCGACGCAGCCAGAGCGACGCCCACGCCGTCGAAGCCCGCCCGCTCGCGCGGCTGCTCGATGGCGGGAAGGGTGAACGACGCAGCGAGCACGATCGCGAAGTAGCCCGCGAGAGCGAGGAAGGTAACGTGCATGCCAGCCACCTGCATGACCACGCCGAGCGCAAGGGGAAGCAGCGCGGAAAGACCCGAAGCCGCACCGATGGCACCGAACGCGATCACGCGATCGTGACCCTGGTAGATAAGAGGGATGAGCCCCAGCACCGAAGGGATCATGAAGCTCGCGCCAAGGCCCACCAGCACCCGGCCGCCCCAGATGAAGACGGCCATGCTGGGTGCTAGGGCAAGCACGACCTCGCCGAGGGCGCAAAGTAGGATGCCGCCGCGGAAGGTCTTCTTCCAGCCGACCATGGTGCCGGCAAGACCGCCCGCGATCATGAATGCACCGCCTACGAGCGGATAGATCATGTTGGCGAGCTGAATCTGGGCCGTGGTGGCGCCGAGCTCGCTCGTGAGCGACGCCGTCGCCAGCGAGAGCGCCCCGTTATCGCCGGTTGCACCCATCTGCGCAAGGATGAGGACGATGATGGGCAAGATCAAGAAGCGAGCCGCTGCGCTCGCGGAGGCAGCTGCGGGGGCAGACGCCGTAGTCGCGGGGGCCTCTGCGGCTCCCGGAGTGGCAACGGAGGCAGCGCCCGAGTTACCCGCAGGCCGCGCATTCACCGCCGAAGCGGTCGTTTTGGCCTGAGAGGCCCGGGCGGGCTGCGCAGCCCGCGCCTGGTGGTTGTTATTCACGTGTACGCCTTTCAAACATGGTTAGTAGGTGCCGTGCAGACCACACATGGCCCGCACGGCGGTACCGCGCGCCCCGCATGCGCCGGGGCACGCTGGGCCATGCCGCATAGCACGCTGGCCATGCGGCGGCCCCGGGCAAAGCATAGGAGCTCGAAGAGGGGCCCTACGCCGCCGGTGCGAAGAAGGGCTCGCTTCCGCTTACATCGCATGCGGAGAGCGGGTACGCGCGGATGCCCGGCTCGTCATAGGTGGCATGGTAATACGTGAGCGTCTCCGCCGAGAAGCAGCTCGTATACAGGGTGATTTCCGACGATCCGTCGGCCATGCGCGCCGCCCCCATGGGCACGGCAACCGCACCGAGCGTGCGGAACAGACGGCTCACATTGGCAGCCTCGGACTCCTGAACAGGATAATGGCTGTTCACAAATGCCGCCTTCACGAAGCGGGCAGGGCCACTGTAGTCCCCCGGAATCCCCTGCATGCCCATGCCCGATCCGAAGGGGGCAAGCTGCGCCTTATCCCACGTGGCAGTGGCGGGCTCGGCATCGGTGAGAACCAGATAGTTGCGGAGGTTCGTGCGCTGCCAGCCAAAATCGGGCTCGTTGGTGAGCACGTCGACATCGTTCTCCCACACCTTAAGGCCGTCTTCGAGGCACTCGACCACGATGCTGCCCGTGGCGTCAGCAACGATCCAGTGCAGGTTTGCAACGGGAAGATCGGACGAGACGGGCTTGGCCACAACGGTAGTCTTGGAGAGAGCTCGGCGCACCTCATCGAGCGAGGAGAAGTTGCGAGCAATCCAGAAGGGAAACTCATAGGCGGCGACGTTCACCGCATCCGGCTGGCTGCATGCATGGGCGGCATAACGCGCGCTCTGCGGGAAGTTGAGCCCCGCAACGGCAAGGCCGGCATCGTTACCGCAATCGAAGTAGAGCGGGACGCCGCCCGCCACGATTCCCATGCCGATCACCGTATGGGCGTGCGCGCTATCGAGGTCGCTGGGGCGCTCGAAGGCAGCGGGCACCTCGGCAGCAGGGGGCGTCACCACCACGCGCTCGCCATAGCCTTGAGTCCAATCGAGGTTCCGGCCGAAATACATAGAACCTGAGGTGCTGGTAAAGCGGATGCCCGTGCACATGGGCCCGCCCCCTTTCTTGCCCGAGGCAACACCTCGGGTCGAAGCGATAGATACTTCTCTTCTGCCCGTAACCCTCTATTAGTTACAACCGATATACTTAGGAATGACTGAAGAGGGGTAACATTTTTGGCTAAAGCGTCAACAGATCTGCAGGAGCGTCGTATTTCAAAGCATCACCGCAGGTAGGCCGCCTACTCGAGTCTTCTTATCAACGGAGCAACAGGCGAGAGCCGGCGCTTTCCGAACACCACGCCGACGCCCCCCCGACATATGATGCAGAACCTATGGATTCGGCTCCCGGAGACTTCCACGCGTAATGTTACCCGGGGTATACAAGTTCCGCACCTAGACAGACTCTGCCTCCGCGCTCAAACGATTCCCCAGCGCGGCTACGCCCCTCACGGGGCGCAAGATGCGAAAGGATTTGGACATCATGCCCAACAGCAGAATAGCACCTACAACCCTGCGCGCCCTCCTTGCCGCGAGCCTTGTGCTCTCGGGCCCCGGCGCGGGCGCTGTACTCACCTCACCCGCGCTCGCCTTTGCAGACGAAAATAGCGGCCAGAAGCATAGCGAAAGTGAGACCAGCACCGCCGCACCCGCGGAAGACGCGCCTGCCGATACAACCGAGCCGGTTCCTGCGGAAGACGCATCCGCCGAGACTGCCACCGTTCCCGCAGAAGACTCCTCCGCCGGCACCACCGCGCCCGCCCCCGCAACAAGCGCGCCCTCCGAAGACGCCGAGCCTACCTCCGAAGCAGACGCCTCCGCCGGCACGGTCGCCCTCGTCCACGACGGCGAACGGACGGCGTACGGCTCGCTCGTCGAGGCGGCTCGGGCCGCACAGGACGGTGATGCCATCGAAGTCTCCGGCGCGCTCAGCATCAGCGAACCCGTAGCGGTCGACGCGGGCCGCTCAATCACACTGCGCGCCACCGCAGACACCTCCATCAAGCGCACGGAGCAATTCCCGCAAGAGGGCGGGAAGGCTGCGGGCATGTTCCGCTTGTCGGACGGTGCCTCGCTCACACTCGAAGCAGCCGACCCCGCCACGGGCGAGCTCGTCATCGACAGCGAGCGGACCGATTCGAACGACGCCGTCGTCACCCTGCGTGGGCAGTCCACCTTCACCATGCGCGCGGGCACGGCCATCGAGGGCGCTCAGTGCTCATGGAAGCCGTGGGGTGCCGTCTATGTGCGCGAGGGCACGTTCGTGCTAGACGGTGGCGAAATCCGCAACGGGTTCGCCATGCGCAACGCCGCTGTTGCGGTGGAGCGCGGCAGCACCTTCGAGATGCGCGCGGGCGCCATCACCGGAAACCGCACGAGCTACTCCGAGTCCATCGTGTGGACCAAGGGAGTCGTGCGCATGACGGGCGGCAGCATCGCGGGGAACTCGTCCAATGTGTCGAGCGACGGCGTGGTGCACGTGCTCGAGGGCGGCGCGCTCAGCTTCACGGGCGGCACCATCGGCAACAACAACCCCAACAACACGTTCGGCGTGCGCGTAGACGCCCGCGGATCGCTTGAGCTGGGTGGACAGGCCCGCTTCGAGGGCACCGACCGCGTGAGCCTAGCGCAAGGAGCGGCGCTCTCGTTCGCAAGCGCGCCGGAGGCACACACCACGGACGACCCGATCGAGGTCGTGCTCGCGGGCGAGTGGCCGGCGGGCGGCGTGGTGGCAACCGCCTCCTCGCCCGAAGTGGCACGCATCGCGCTGGAGCGCCTCTCGGTGCGCCGTGCGGGAACGCCCGAAAAAACGGCCTCCGTGGGCCTCGACGCCGCCGACCAGCGTCGCATCACCCTTGCCTCGGCCGACGTAGCTGCGCTTTTCGACCTGCTCGACAACCCCTTCGCCGACAACCTCGGCCTCCAGCTGCGCGGCGAGCTCACAGGGCCCGATGCTCTCGATAGCCTGCGCGCGACGGTAGAGGAGCACTTCGCTGGCGTGGACACCCCCGAGAAGCGCGTGCGCCTGCAGCAGATCGAGGACATCGAGCGCTATGCGGCCTACCTCGACGCGCATCGCGACGAGCTCGCGGACACGGTGCGCGAGCTCTCTCAGCTGGGAGACCCGTGGGCCGAGGCGCAGCGCACCCAGCAGGGCTATCAGTTCGACAACCTCGATGCCACGGGGCTCTACCTCAAGCCCGGCCGGATGAACGAGATCCTGGTCTACGTTGATGCCGACGACCCTTCGAAGCTCTCGGTTGCTTGGCGCCAGGTGGGCGTGACCGACACGAACAACTACCCGTCGCTCAACCTCGGCCAGAAAAGCGGGTTGGTGAACGGCATCAATCGCATTACCGTGGACCTCACAGGGAAAACCTATGGCTCCATGCTCTACCTGCGCAACGACTCCACCGAGAACGCGGCGCACGTGCGCATCGAGGCGGCGGATGCGGCCGCGGTCGCGATGGGGGCAGCGGGCGACGGTGCAGAAGCGGCCTCGGGCGACGACGCGGGCGGCTCGGGCACCCCGGCCGGCACCGAGGCCGGCAGCAGCCCCGCCCTGGGCACGAGCCTGGGCGAGCACCCCTTCTACGAGCACGATCCCGCCCACCCCGAGCGCTTCTGGGCCTTTGTGCAAGACATCCGCGCGTACGCTGCCCGGGCACAGGCGGGCCAGGTGGCCGACATGACGCTCATCCAGATGGGCGACCAAGGCAGCGCACAGTTCGCCGTGAGCGCGACCGCCATGGCGAAGGCGTACTCCGGCATCTCGTCCGAGGCCGAGGCCATCGGCTATATCGAGAAATCGAACACCGCCATCCAGAACCGGCTTGAGTTCTATTGGGCGTTCGACGGGTTCGACCCAGCCCAGACAAGCGGTCCCAACGCCATCACCACCGCACGCGTGCACACGGCGTTCACCCGCACGGTCTCGAGCCCCTCGACCATGTACGCCTACGGGCGCTACTTCCACATGCCGGAGAGCACGGCCGCATCGTTCCTCGCGGGCGACGACATGTACGGCTGGGGCATGTCGCACGAGTACGGCCACATGCTCGACAACAACGTGATCGCGGTTGCCGAGGAGACGAACAACCTGTACTCCATCGCCGGCTCGCGCCACGGCGGCATCGAGGCGTCGCGCGCGGCGGGAACGGCGTTCAACCCCTCGGCGTGCTACCGCGTGAACGCCATGAACGCCACCAAGCGCCGCGATGCCGAGCTTGCGCAGATGGCCGCCGACCCGAACTACGTGCCCGACTGGATGAACGACAACGTTTGGGGCACCTATATCTGGACGCATGTGACCACGTGGTGGAACGGCCTGCACTTCTTCGACGACTGGGATTACGCGGGCTACGACTTCTCCGCGAGCCCCTACACCGAAGAGATCGCAGCGGATGTGGAGACGTACGGCGCCTACGGGGCGACCCTGCGCATCCTGCGCGGCAATCCGGCTGCCGTGAAGACCATCGAGGACCTGGCGAGCAATGCCACCACGGGTGTTAAGTACAACCGCATGGCCGTGGCCTTCACCATGGGAACGGGTTACAACTTCGCCGAGTACCTCTACGAGCTCGGCGAGCGCGACCTAGCGCCCGAGGTGCTGGAATGGTGCGCGCAATACCCCTCGATGCCGCGCAAGGTGAAATACTTCTCGCTGAACACCGACGCGCAGATCATCAACGGAGCGAAGACGTACGAGGAGATCGTGGGCGCAGACGGCACGGTTGAGCCCGAGCTTACGGTCGAGATCGTGGGCGACGCGCTGCGCGTGACGGCCTCGATGCCGAGCGACGAGCTCACACGCGCCACGACGGCGTGGGAGCTCTACCGCGACGGGCAGCTCGTGGGCTTCTCGCGCGACGGGGCATTCGAGCTCACCGGCGACGTGGGTGACGGAGATCCGGCGTCCTTTAGCGTGGTGGCCTACGACGTGCGGTTGAATCCGCATACCGCGCTTACCGGTGGTGATGCTGGTGAGGAGCCTGGAGGCGGCGAAGAAGGCGAGGAGCCCGGTGATGGCTCCGGCGACGGCGAGGTGACCCCGCCTGAAGGCGGTGGTCAAGAACCGGGCAACGGGTCAGATAGCGGCGACGGAGGCGGCCAGAAACCCGGCGGCGATGGAGGCGAAGGCGGATCCGACGAGGACTCTGGGAGCGGCGAGCAGCCGCCGGCAGGCGAAGACGGAGAGGACTCGGGCGAGAGCGACGGTTCAGAAGGCGACGAGCCCGGTAGCGATAATCCCAGCAACGGATCATCGGACGGAAACCAGACCGCTCCCCCGCAAGGCGATAGCGACTCCGGCGAAGGCGGAGAATCCCGCCCCGGGGCCAGCGCAGACGCCGACATATCCCGTGCGGAAGAGGACGGCGGCAAGCTCGCCGCCACCGGCGACGCGCTCTCGCTGCCCATGATGGTTGCTGCTGCAGGAAGCGCGCTCGCCTTTGCAGGGGCTGCAATCGCCGCGCGCATACGCCGCAAGAGAGATTAGCAAGCGGTACTTGATTGCCGTAGCAGCCAGCAAACGAACACCACGGCACGCACAAACACCATAGGACCATGCGGGCTCCGGGCACATCGCTCGGGGCCCGCCTTCGTTTGTCCGCTCGCAAGATGCCCGCTCAAACCGCGCGCGTGATATGGTTGACTATCGAGCAGAGACAACGAGCTGGGAGGCGCCATGGCGGGAACGCTGCGCGATTGCATCTACGGACAGGCAGTGGCCGATGCGCTCGGCGTGCCGTACGAGTTTCGCCCACGGGGGACGTTTCGCTGCACGGGCATGATGGGCCACGGCTCGCACAACCAACCTGCGGGAACGTGGTCGGACGACACATCGATGGCGCTTGCCATCTGCGACAGCTACCGCGAGCTGGGCCGTGTGGACGCAGAAGACATCCGAACGCGGTTTTGCCGCTGGTACCGCGAGGGCGCCTATACCGTGGACGACCTGTTCGACATCGGCGGAGCGACGGCTCGAGCGCTCGACCAGGGCTTTGGCTGCGCAGACGAATGGGACAACGGCAACGGCTCGCTCATGCGCACGGTCCCCTTGGCTTTCACCGATGTGCGCGACGAGGACATCGAGGCGGTCTCGGCCATCACACACGCGCACCGCACCTCGACCAAAGCATGCGTAGAGCTCGTTGCGATTGCCCGGCGATTGGCAGTGGGCGTCCCGATGCGAGAAGCCGCGGGCCCGTATACTGCACTCGCCGAGCGCCCTGTACGTGAGGTGCGCTCCGGAGGCTTCGTGCGCGACACGCTGGAGGCGTCCCTCTGGTGTCTGCTCACAACGAACAGCTACCGAGACTGCACACTCGCCGCCGTCAATCTCGGCGACGATACCGACACCACCGCCGCCGTGGCCGGGGCGCTGGCGGGCATCGTATACGGCATTGAGGGGATTCCCGCCGAGTGGCTTGGCACGCTGCGTGGAAAGAACGTGATCGAGAGCTGCTTGTTTTAGCGAACAGGGACGAATCTACCTCACGCCCTCATAACGCCAGACGGAATAATGCTGCGGAAACTCGTAGAACTTGATGCTTCTACCAGAAGCCGTTTGGAACATCTGAATGCTGCCCGAACGGACGAGCCGCCAACCGGGACGTCCCTGGTAGGCGAACGACTCCCCGTTATCGGACATGTGGACGAGCGTGAAGGGCGGTGCCGCCTCGCGCTCGGCCTTGTCGAGGAAGCGCGTGAGCACCGCGGTGTCGAATGGATTGAACAGGTAAAAGCAGGTATAGGGCGCGAGCGAGATATCGAGCACGCTGCCAGCGATAACGTTGAGCTGGGGAGACGATGCTGCCCACGATGAGGCGATGTTGGCGAGACGGGCATCCAACTCCACGCCCGTTGCCCGGCATGGGAGCTGCGAGGCTGCATAGGCGAGAACCCTGCCCGTTCCGCAGCCTACATCGAGCAGATGGTCATCCGCCGTGAGACCAAGCTTGCCAAACAGCTCTTCCAGCACAAAATACGGCGTCGGGGTTGGTTCGTTCGCGCCGGCGGATGCCAGGTCCGCGCGGACCTGAGCGTCCACGTGAAGCGAACGGCCGCACAGGGCAATATCCCGCGCCGCATCGGCAGCAAGAAGGTCCGCCTTGCTGGTTATCGATGCGTATGAAGCAACCACGGCATTACCCCCTCTCGTTGGGCCCTGGCGGGTCGCTCGGAGCGCTCGATTCGAGGCGCTGCTAGCGGAAAATGCTCGCTCAGCATCCCCATCGGGCACCAGATCTTTCCCAAACAGGACCGCCAACACCACTCGTTCCAGTTTTGGGAACATCTTTTTGCCGCGGTCGCCTTGCCGCATGCCAACGTTTCCAAAATCCTGCGGTTTTCCTGCGTTCAATACGCCGCGTTTCGTATCGTTGAAAACGATATTCCCAAAAGTGGAATGAACCTGCAAACGGTGCCTCGGAAGAGCGAGGATGCGTCGTTCAGGAGCTCTACCACCAGCGGTCGCGGCGCTCCTCCAGCTCGATCAGCGCGTCGAGCAAGGCCTTGCGAAGCTCGCCTTTCTTGAGGCTGTTCACGTAACGGACGAGCTCCGCGCGATGGGCTTCCTCCTCGCGCTTATATTCCAGCTCCGCCTGTTCGACCTCCCACTTGAAGGCATCGATCTGCTGGGGATAGGCCGCGAACACCGTGGCAACCATGTGTTTGCAGATACGCCTCGTGCCCGCCGCGTGCGGGCAGTCGCAATAGGACTGCCGAACATGCGCAGTGTCCACGTGGACGGTGTAGGGCAGATTTGCGGAGCCCTCCACCTCGGCGTCAAAGGCACCCTTGCCGACAGGGCGGAGGTTCTTCACACGCCCCTGCTCCACATTGTCGAGCCCGCGCCACAGGGAGGCTCCGCTGGCCATCCGAAGGATTGAGAGAAGCTGCGTGGGAGGGTCTCCTTTAGCGCTGCACTGACGCGCTCCGCTTTTCACCTCCTGCCCGGAAAAGCAAGGCGCACTTTATCTAAGAATAGCCAAATGCCGCGAACAACCTCGCTATATATGGGTATGTGATACAATGCATATGCAATGTCAATGCAAGGAGTGACAATGGCTAAGAGCGCATCGATCAGCATGAGGGTCAATCCGCAGATCAAGGCAGAGGCAGAATCGATTTACGGAAGCCTCGGAATGACTCTCACTGAAGCAATCAACATCTTCCTGCACAAATCGATTCTCGAGGGCGGGCTGCCGTTCGACGTTCGGCAGCCGCGGTACAACAGCGAGACCGAAGCGGCGATGCACGAAGCCCGCGATATCCTTGCGGGGAAGGTGCCCGCGGAGCCCTACGACTCGACGTCGGCCATGTTCGCCGCATTAGACGAGTAACCGAACATGGCGCTCAAGCTCGTCCCCACCTCGCAATTCAAGCGCGACTACAAGCGAATGAAGAAACGTGGACTCAACATGAATGAGCTCCAAGTTGTGCTTGATAAGCTTTGCACAGAGAAGCCGCTTGAGGAACGGCACCGCGACCATGCGCTCGTTGGTAGGTATATCGGTTTTCGCGAATGCCATATCCGACCTGACTGGCTCCTTGTGTACGCGATAGACAAAGACAAGCTCATCCTTGTCGCATCACGCACCGGAACTCACTCTGATCTGTTTGACGAGTGACGCCACCTAATCTAGTAGACTAGCTGACAACAGTACCCCGCACGCCTCTCTCGGAAACGATGAAGCGCACCAGGCGGGGTCGTACTTTTCTAACGCCCAGCTGCGAAGTGCCTCCGCCTCGCAAGCCACAGGTCTTCGAACGCCGACCCGTCGCTTGCAAGCGAGATCTCGCCCGGTGACGAGGAAAAGCACGCCGCAAACGTCATGGACCCTCTTTCACCCGATACTCTGGCGAGCGCTCCCAATTGCCTCGATACGCCCGCACGCCGGGCGCAAGATCGATCTGGTATAGGCGAAAATCAACCACGGGCTTCTTAGAAAACAACTGTTCGTGATAGGTGTAGCGATATGTCATGCCGAACGCGCACATGACCGCGCCGCTGCGCAAGTTGCCCGCATCGTGGGTCGCGGTGAGGGGCGAATGTTCCGCGGTGCATGCCCGCACTTCGAAAAAAGATGCGACTTATCCGCTCTGGGCCGCTCATTTGGACGCTTCGGAGTGGCAGCGCGCATCTCTTGCAGGCGTTATGTGGAATGAATTGCGCATCACCTGAACATTCGATTGGATAACTTACGATTGGCGGGCGGCGAACCCGGAGAGCCGTCGAAACGCCCGGCAGCGAGGTCTAGAGATGCGGGCCGATTACCGCTCGCCCCCACTGGCTGAACCATCCCCTTCTTCGTTGGATCGGATGCCGCCTTGATTACATTCACCGCTCGGTCATTCGAATAGTTTGCGTAATTCTTTTCTGTGCTTGCACCGCCCCGTTCCACGGTCAAATTGGAGCGAACCCCCGAGGTAAACCAAGCGAGCAGCCCCACGAACACGATCAGGGTAATCAAGATGAGGAACGCCTAGCCATTGATAAGGACGTACATCGCAATGCAGGGCGCTGTGAACGCGGTGGGCACGATGGATAGCCCGCTGCAGTCCCTTGAAACAATCCCCATGCCTCCAATCCATCAAAGTCCACCATTCACCCATGGCAGCTTCCCACACGGACATGTTATTGCGTTCAGCTACCGCCGACAGCACTGAATGCCCCCCCCCTGAGCTCTAGATGCGCAACGAACGAATGCTTGTGATTCCAGCTCATTATTTGAATCATTCACGCTGCGAACAGGCTGTGTGCCCGCGCTCTAAGCCACTCAAGATTCGAAGCCAGTATAATCCACCCACATGCGAACCTGCGATCCTGTGCGATAGAATCCAGATGTCGTGATTCGAACACCCCGCCTATATGAAGAACAAGGGCGTATCCGGCTTTCCGAACACGCCCTTACTGGAGCTAGAGATTCCCAGCATTCATCATAGCGCACGCTTCAAAGCCTAAATAGCAAAGCGAATCATTGCGAAATCGCAATGTGCAGACATTGTCCGTGCATCGATGCTATTTAGCCGTGATGAATATCCCGGCAACACCAGAAACATCCATCCACACGAGTCACCATGCGCTTCGCCTTGCTAAGAGCCTCGTAATCATCTGAACACCAGCCCAGATCGATTCGATTTCCATACCAAGGATCATGCGAGCACCCGCTCTTATGGACCTCATGCTCGCCGGAATTCTGATGGTTGCGATTCAAGTAGTAATGAGGCATAGCCCCTCCTTTCGGAACGTTGTCTGCTGACAAACGGGGGCTGAAATGGCATACTACAAGTGTATGCATGTGCAATATGCCACGTCAGCCAGTAGCTGTCGGATTGCAGTCCGGCAGCTACTAATTTAATTCGAGCAATTTAATCACCTCCTTTCACGACACTGAAACTACGCGCTTTCCTGGACAACATACCGTCTAAGAAGCTCTTCATGGCGGGGCAAATCTAGAATGGCTTCCAATAGAGAATGCGCGGAGAATATCGAGCGATACTTTTCGGTTGGCACATACCTTCCGCGACCTGATTGACGCATGGCTCCTGCAGAAACGAGTGACATCAGCGTGGACTGCACCTTGTAGTCCGAATACCCCGACCTCATCTTCAAATCATTCGCGCTAACAACACCAAGACGTTCGAAATCCTCAGCGATACGAGCACAAATGGACTCAACGTCACCCAATGGGATGACCTTCCTGTACAGCCTCTCAGAATCCGACTTACTCAGTCCTATTTTTACTAGGTCGTTATTAGAAACGAAGTAAATAGGCGACCCTTTCGATATAACGCCGCGAGTTTCGGAAACGCCTGTCCTGGAGTCTTCTGACTTCTTTTCTTTCTGCGCTGCATTTTTTCTAGTTGCTTCGCCTTTCTTTGCATCCAGGCTCGCAACAGCGCCATCAAAACGCTCCCCTATTAGGCGAACATCGTGAGCACATGTCAGGTACAGCGAAAGCAAATCATAATTATCAGTCGCGCCAGCGCCCACCAACGAAAGCAGGGACTGCTCGAGCGTTCGAAACTGCTTAGACACATCGCCGGTCTGCATCGCAAACTCCTTTCGACTAATACGCAATATACACGCTAATACTTTAAGAGTCAATTAAGTTTTACCGTGTCTCAGAGTTTTCAAAACGACATTGACATAAATGCACGTCGTGCATCACCACCGCAAACGAATCAGAGAGCAAAACTGAGCCATCCGCACTTATTGTCAAGATAAAACACAAATGGACCCATAAGCGCTGATAGCTCATAGCCTTCATCCATGAGTATGGCTAATGTATGCTCCTATCTTCCGACCCATTTTCCATCGGATACCGATTCGTAAGACTCCGATATTTCTCAAAGAACGCCTTGAGTGCATCGACCACCGTGCGGCGCTTTTGACCATAGGGATTGCCCTTAGCGAATCGGGACACCGGTCGCATGACCTTCGAGATTGCGACGCCAGTATCAGGTATGCCGCCCGCGGTGAAAGACTCCGACATAAGCGCTCGAGTCTCTTCGGGCTTAAGCCGGTTCTCTTCGACGATGCGCTCCAAATCGGACTCCATCGACGCCGCGACATGCCGCCTCCACTCTCGAGCAATCACGCCATGGCGCTCCTGCTCCGGCATCTCAGCAATGTCGACCTTCGTCTCTGAAACATCGCCGAATCCAACAAGTCGCATGAAGGCTTCGATGAGCTCGGCCTTATCGCGCAGCTCGGGTGACGAGGCAACGGCGCTGCGAATCTTGTCGGCAATCTCCTTGTCCTGCACATTATCGCCATGGCGCTGCTCGACGAGCATCAGAATGTAGTCGATATTTATCTCGACCTGCTTTACCAGCTCCATCTCGAAGACCAAGTCGTCTCCGATATCAACCAGCTCGGCCTCGCGTTTCCGACGATACTTATCGGCGATATCAAGATAGTGGCTCTGATAATCCTGAAGCTCGCGCTCGCCGATGGGATCGTCGTTAGCAAAATCGTCGAAACAGGACAGGATGTTCCGCAATCGAAGAATGGCTCCGAACGTCTTGACCAGTTCTTTCTCAGCTTCCTCGCCAAGCAGGTCAAAGCCGCCTTGAAGCGGAAACGCCGTGCGCAGGTGCTCGAGCAGCTCGGCATAACGCTGGAAATAGACCTCGTAGGGCTTGAGAAGCACGATGCCGCCGGCATCGGGGTCGCCGAACAAGGCAAGTGCCTCGTCCACTTCATCAGAGAGGTCGCGGAAGCACACGATGTTTCCGAAGGTCTTGACCGAGTTGAGAATACGGTTCGTCCGGCTGAACGCCTGAATCAAGCCGTGCATGCAGAGATTCTTATCAACCCAAAGGGTATTGAGCGTTTTGGCATCGAAGCCGGTAAGGAACATGTCGACCACGATGAGCAAATCGAGCTCCCGATTCTTCATACGGTCAGAAACGTCCTTGTAGTAGTTGTCGAACCCCTTTGAGTCGGTACCGCAACTTGTCCCGAACATGGCGTTGTAATCCGCGATCGCCGCATCAAGGAAGTTGCGGTCTGCCTGCAGCATGCCATCAGTGTCCATAGCCTCTTCGGCAAGCATGCCATCGCCTTCTTCCCCGTTGGCGGCATAGGTGAAGATGACGGCAACCTTCAAATCAAACCCAGGTCGCTCCGCAAGCAGCTCCTTGATCTGGAAATAATATGCCTTAGCCGACTCAATCGAATCGCACGCCAAAATGGAGTTGAAGCCCTTACGGCGCTGCCCCTTGTACTGATAGCTCGCGCCGTCTCGCTTGGTCATATGGTCGTAATGGTCGAGGATGTACTCGCTCACGATATGGATGCGCTTGGGATTCTGCCAAGCCGTGTTGGTGTCGATGCCCTCAACAAGCTCGTCAGGCCTACCGTCCTTTCTGCGGAACGTCTTGATATAGTCCACCTTGAACGGAAGCACGTTCCCATGATCGATTGCGTTGACCACGGTGTACTTGTGCAGGCAATCGCCAAACGCCTGCTGCGTCGTCTTAAGATCGGGATCGCCGCCCGAGCGGGAGTTCTTCGCGAAGATAGGCGTGCCCGTAAAGCCGAACAGCAGATAGTTCTTGAAGAACTTCGTAATCGCCTTGTGCATCTTACCGAACTGCGAGCGGTGACACTCATCAAAGATAAAAGCAACGTTGCGCGAAAAGACGGGGTACTTCTTATCAGCCTTGGAAAGATACGAGACGAGCTTCTGAATGGTGGTAACGCAAATCCGCTTATCAGCATCTGGAGATTCGAGGTTCTTTGCAAGCTTCTTTGTACTCTTCGACCCATTCACCGCACCCGGCTGGAACTTGTTGTACTCCTTCATGGTCTGGTAATCCAAATCCTTGCGGTCGACCACGAAGAGCACCTTATCGATGCCCTCCATGAGCGAAGCAAGCTGCGCTGCCTTGAACGAGGTGAGCGTCTTGCCCGATCCGGTGGTATGCCATACATAACCACCTGCCGCAATCGTGCCGAGCCGCCGCCTATCGGAAAGGGCAATCAGCATTCGGTTGAGAATCCGCTCGGTAGCGCAAATCTGGTAGGGACGCATGACCAAGAGCTCATTTGAGACATTGAGCACGCAATAATGGGTGAGCACCATGAGCAACGTGCCGCGCGAGAGGAACGATGCGGCAAACGGCACAAGGTCGGTGATGCGATGATTCTCCGCGTCGGTCCACCAGCTCGTGAACTGGTAGGATGCGCTCGTCTTTTTTCCGCGTTCGTTGCTCGTTTTCTGCCAGCGTGTGGTGTTCGAGTAGTACTTGGTGTTGGTTCCGTTGGAGATAACGAAGATCTGCACATACTCGAACAGACCGCACTCGCTCCAGAAGCTTTCGCGCTGATACCGCTCAATTTGGTTGAAGGCCTCACGCAGCGGCACGCCGCGACGCTTGAGCTCGATGTGCACGAGCGGAAGACCGTTGACGAGAATGGTGACGTCGTATCGATTCTTGTGAGCGCCCTCGTTCGCCTCGTACTGATTGAGCACCTGCAGGCGATTCTTATGGATGTGGTCGCGGTCAAGGAGCTTGATGTTGACGAGCGCGCCGTCCCCCATCGTGAAATCTATAACCGGGGATTTCTGGATGATCCGGGCCTTATCGACAATACCGTCCGAAGAATTGGCGACCTTCGACGTGAAGAAGGTATTCCAATCCTCATCAGTAAAGGTGAGGTTGTTGAGCTTCTCAATTTGATCGCGCAGGTTTGAGATAAGACCCGCTTGGTCATTGATGCGCAGACGCTGATACCCCTGAGAAACGAGCTGTGCGATGAGGCTCTCTTCGAGCTCCGCTTCCGTCTGATAGGCGGAAGAATCCGTCACAGTCTTGGGAGCCTCTGCGCAGACGGTCGCCTCAGGACCTTCGAGCAGGATGGAATAGGTCTTTCCGACAGGAGCCATTTCTCCAGCATCTTCCGGCACGGAAGCAATTGCATCCTCGTCGCATTCGGTACAAACAGATGAGGCCGATGAGCTGTCGTATTCAACAGCTACTCTCTTTAGAGGCCCGCTTCCGTCATACTCTATCCCCACTAGGGGTAAAAACGAGCTGTTTCCATGCTTATCTGAGGCAAAATCAGAGCAGTCAGGCTCGAGCATCAAACACCCTCCTTGCGCGGGAAGTTGAGAAGCTTATCCCGATAGTACTCGAACTGCTGCCGGCGCGCTGTGATCTCGGCGGGCAGGCCGTCGGTGAGGGAGGTTGTGAGCGAGTCGAAGCGGTCGAGGATGTCGACAATCTGTTGTTGGACAGCGAGGGATGGGACAGGGATTTCAATCGAAGCAAGGCGCCTTGCGGAGATTCTTGTCATTTTTGCTTCGGTTACATACATCCTTTTCTGCCTTCCAAACTCACTTGTCTGGAAGAAGTACGCAACGTATTTTGGATTCATCGAATGATGGTAAATAGAGCAATCGTCATGGACTGCAACCGGCACTTCACCAAGCCAAGCGACCGCCTTCGCAATGTCTCTTGCGTCCTCGCCCGTGCAAGCAATTACCAAATCTCCTGGCTGCGCATACCGAAGAGAGTCGGCCTTATCGGCACGTACAAAGGAGAAGACATCTTCGGTTGCCGTATCAAAACTCGTATAAATCTCAGCGTAATGAATACTAGGGACACCATCATCAACATAATCTGCCTTGGTAAATCGCCTGCCACGAGTGAAAGTGCCAAGTTCACCCAATGTTCGCAAGCCGACGGGCTGCCCTGCCATCTTCTCGAGGCTCTCAGGAGAAAATAGATGGTCACAGTAGTAGGTATATTGCGCCTTACGCGCCTCCAGCTCCGCCTCCAGCTCCGCCTCCAGCTCCGCGAAGGAGTCTAGTATCCTCACGACTTTGAGCTGAACCTCGATGGGCGGAACAGGGACCTCCATTTTATTCAAAACTGACCAATGACGGTTATAACCACGAGACGGGATATATAGGTTGCTAACCGCATGGTATGCATATCTGGGCACAAGAACATTCTTTGGAGCCAATATCTTGAGTCCATCAGCTCCTTGCGCAAAAGGAAAATCAGCCCATTTCACTTCTCGTGTATGATCACCAAACAATACGTATTCGCCAGTAGGTATTAAAGCAGACTCGTCATCTGTGTAGCCCGCGATATCAGACTGTCCTTGGTCGATGATTGGAAATAGAGACCCGTTTCCATAATTTGCTCGCTGAATTGTCTTTGGTGATGCTACTACAGAAAACAAACTCTTGATGGATTTATACTCCACCCCATCCGGACAGAGCTCGGCAATCAGCTCATCAATACGTGCCATCGCTATGCCTCCAAATCTGCCACGATGGCGTCAATTTGCTCGCGTAGCTCCTGCTCGCGCGCAACGATATCGGCGATGCGCTTGTTGAGCTCATCAATGTCAATCTTCTCGCGCGTGTCGCGCTTCTCGACATACGTGCCGACAGATAGGCTGTACGCGTTCTCGCCGCCGATCTCGTCGATACCAACGAGCTTGGCAAAGTGCTCTTCCTCGCTTCTGCCGTGAACCGTCTCGTAGATGCGCTGGATATTCTCGGGCGAAAGCTTGTTCTTGTTGCCCACATGGATGAATTCCTCGGATGCGTCCACGAACAGCACCCGGTCGTCCTGCTTTGACTTCGAGAGCACGATGACGCATACAGCGATGGTCACACCGAAGAAGAGATTCGCGGGGAGCTGGATTACTGCCTCGACGAAGTTGCTGTCCACCAGATATTTGCGGATCTTCTGCTCTGCGCCGCCGCGGTACAGGACGCCGGGGAACTCAACGATGGCAGCCTTTCCGCTGGCCGAGAGCCACGAGAGCATGTGCATCGTAAAGGCGAGGTCGGCCTTCGACTTGGGCGCGAGCACGCCCGCCGGCGAGAAGCGCGGGTCGTTGATGAGCGTAGGGTCTTCGTCGCCCACCCACTTCGTCGAGTAAGGCGGATTGGAAACGATGGCATCGAACGGCTCATCGTCCCAGTGGTACGGATTGATGAGGGTATCGCCGCGCGCGATGTTGAAACGATCGAAGTTGATGTGGTGCAGGAACATGTTCATGCGGCATAGATTGTACGTAGTGGGATTGATTTCTTGCCCGAAGAAACCAACGCGAACGTTTTCACTACCGAGGAACTTTGCAAACTTGAGAAGCAGTGAGCCTGAGCCGCATGCAGGGTCGTAGACCTTTGAAAGGCTCGTACGGTCGCCGATAACGATGCGCGCAAGAAGCTCCGAAACCTCCTGCGGTGTGAAGAACTCACCACCCGACTTGCCCGCCCCGGACGCATACATGTTCATAAGATACTCGTACGCGTCGCCAAAGAGGTCGATATGGGCATCGCGCACGCTACCGAAATCGAGGTTGCGGATACCCTCGATGATCTTGGCAAGGCGTGCGTTGCGCTCGGTGAGGTCGGCGCCTAAACGGTTGCTCGTTACGTCGACGTCGTCGAAGAGGCCCTTGAAGCTATCTTCGGAAGCCGTACCCACGCTGGATGCCTCAATGGAATTGAAGATTTCCTTGATGTGAACGTTGAGCTCCGGATCTTTGTCCGGAGCGATGGCAATGTTCTGGAACAGCTGGGACGGCAGGATGAAGAAGCCCTTCTCCTTCGTGACGTCCTCACGCGCCGCCTCGGCGTCCTCGTCGGAAAGCTCCGCATAGGAGAACGACTCGTCGCCCGCTTCACGCTCGCCCTCGTCAATGAACTCAGCAATGTCCTCCGAAATGAAGCGATAGAACAGGAAGCAGAGGATGTAGGCTTTGAAATCCCAGCCATCGACTGCGCCGCGGACTTCGTCCGCGATTCCCCAGATTGTTTTGAACAGCTCGGCGCGCTGGATCTCCCTTGTGTCCTGTGCCATGAGGCACCTTCCCTTCTTGTTAGGGCCTATAGAAATCGTAACGGATACAAGCTCAGGCAAACTGCTCTTTGAGCTCTCTGAGGGCGTTTCTGAAGCTGTTGTTGGTAATCTTGAGCTCGATCTTCGTTGACAGCTTGAACAGCTGGGGATAATCGTTGGGGTTGTTCTCCACGCGGGCGATGAAGCTGCTCGCCTCCGCGGTGCCGGGGGTGCTGTGCGGCATGGGACCGGCAAAGATAGCGGCATAGCCCATACTGCCCCTGATCTTCCCAAAGTCGAAGTGCTTGAGCTGCTTGTACCCTGTCTTGAACTCAAATCGATCTGAGTCGAAGCCTTCTTTTCTTGCCGTGCTTCGGAGCTTGTCGACAGGCACCTGGCTCGCGCCAAGAACGATGATTTTGCCGGTTTCAAGCGGACTGGGGTCTTCGCCGCGACCCAGCAGGTCTGACATCCCCAGAGTTGCGAGCAAGTCTTCAAGCTCTCCCGTGCGGTTGGCCCTCGTCAGGGCTTCCAGCAGTTCCAGATGCATGCGCCCCATCATCGCTTCATAGAGGTCGTCGAGCTCTTGTTGGGTAAGCGGCGCCAACGCTAGGCCTCCTCGTCGAAGAGGTCGACGAGCCCCTGGCGGGCGCGAGCGAGGCGGAGCTTGAGGATGCCTATCTCGTCGAGCTTCGCACGATAGGCCGCGGCGATCTGCGCCTGCTTTTCTGCACTTTCGAGCGGAATCTTGATCGCGCGGAGCTCGCTGAGCGGCAAGTTAGGAATGACCGTGCCTTTCGATGCCCGTGCGAGGCTCTCCTTTCCCTTGGGGCTACTAAGGAATGCGGCGACGTAATACGGATCGACCTTCGCGGTATCGAGCTTGATGGTGTACAGGTTGCCGTTCGCGAGGATTCTCTGACCCTCCGGCACCTCGGCGACAGCGACCTTGTAGGGCGCGCCGTTCTTGGAGAGCAGCAGGTCGCCGGTCTCGAGGCAGTATTTCTCAAGCTTGGCGTCTAGATCCTTGAGGAAGGGAAGTTCGTCGTCGATAGATCCGTCCACGATGTTGGCGAGGTTTAGGTAGCGGATGCCCGTGTCTTCGGCGCAGGTGAGCTCATCGAGCTCCTTGGCCCTGAGCCCCGCTCCGCGCGTGACATCGAGTATGACGCTCTTCAATGCTACGGGGTTGACCAGCCTAATCTCCTTCTGCAGGTAGCGGTTTGCCGAGAGCGTGTACTCGCGCTCCGCCAACTCGCCGACTTGCGCTAAGGCGCTCTTGTCGGAGTCCGTGCCCATGCGTGCCAGAATCTCTTGGACGTCGCCCGCTGAGAGGTTTACTCCACGACGTTCCTTGGTCCCGAGGTCGGTGGCGTCCACAAGCCTTACGCCCTCCGTGTTGCCATGACCGAGGACCACCAAGGTCGTACCAATGTTGCTCCATGGAGAGAAGACGCCCGCCGGCAGCGAGACGGCAGCGCGGATCCACCCGTTCTCGATGAAGTACCTGCGCACGCGGGCGTCGGCGCCGTTGAAGGCGGAGCCGTTCGTCATGATGCCAACCGCGATGCCGTCCTTGTTGATGGAGTCGATCAGGAGACGGTTGAACACCCAGTCCGCCGAGGTCGGGCGGCCGTACTCGGACATACCCTTGAGGACCTTCTCCAGATACTCGGATCTGCCCTCGAGGTGCTTCGCCCTCATGCCCCACGGGTAGTTCGAGAAGACCTTATCGGCCTTTTCGTTAGTAAGTGCACGCTCGAAGTAGTCGAACATATCGTCTAGCTCGTAAGTGGCTCCTGAGCCCGAAACCTTCGCGCGAATACGGGCCGCCGCGACGTTGCCGACGTTAAGCTCGACACCGATGAGCCGCGAACCTCCGCTCGTCTTCGCGGTTCGTTCAAGGAAGGTTCCGACCCCGCTTCCGAAGTCGACGACCAAATCGCCGTCCTGCACGTCGAGAATCCCGCAGACGAGGGAAGCGATGCTATCGGGAGTCGAGCACTCTCCGCTCATGGGACTATCAGCAACTGGTCCGGCGAGAAGATACCCAAGCAGGTCTTCTGTGGACACCTTTTCCGCCATCGCGTAGAGACGATCGACGTCGACCTTAGGAGCGACATCATCAAGGGAATCGCGGATAAGTTGGTCGTCCCCAGCTGCAGCCTCAATCACTTCGGAAAGCGAGCTGTACGACCCGTCACTGAACTTGATGGTGTAGGCGAGGAATGCACAGAAGTATGTGCTCATGCCCGCAGGAAACTCGACGGCCCCCCTCATGGCGTCGGCAACCCGCCAAATTGCCTCCGTGTTGCCAGAGATGTTGTTCAGCAATGTTGACTCCCTTCAACAATGGTTATTGATAACCTTTGTTGAAATCAGTGTATGATGTATTTCGGTTATTGTCAACCAGAAAATTTGGTTTATCGTAACCATGGTAGTACGAGAGGAACGAGCCTTCATTGTGACAACCCCATAGCCCGTACTCATCTAATAGGTGCAGGCTTTTTCTATGCCCACCTGACTTGAAGAGACGGACAGATGGATGGCTTGCAGAACGAAACAAAGCTCAGCGAAGAAAGCGCAGCACAGCTGCAGGAGCCGCTGTGTGCGGGCGACCAGCGCCATAGATGAAGCGGGGCACCGAGAACCGCATCCTCCTCATCGCGGAATGTTCCTTTGCGCCGTCCGCGCATAAGAAATTGGATAACGAGCCGTTGTCCAATTTCGCTTTACCGGCATGGCCCGCTCTCCGTCAAGGCCGACGAGCGCCGAACTAGTGCCGATGCAAACAGCTGACGCCCAGGTTTCTAATCGAACATCATTTCCCAAACGGCAGCTTGAACGGCAACGACTTCGTGATCTTTCCTGGGTCAACCCCTTTGAGCGCATCACCGAACTGCTGGGCACCATCCGCCAGCGCAGAACCGAGGTCGGCCGCGCTCTTGCCAACAGCGCTACCCAAATCGGATGCCCCTTTTCCAATGGCCGAACCGGCACCCTGTGCGCCCTCAAGCGCCTTGCCGCCCAATTCGGCAGCACCTTCCAATGCCTTGCTGCCAAGATCCACTGCGTCAGCGGCCGCCTCTCCCACAAACTGTCCTACAACCTTGTCCCAGCTCTGCGCATGCTCGATAACTCGCGCATCCATCTCCAAGTCCAGGCATTGGGCAAACTGATCAGCCAGCGTCAACAAATCCTCAAGCTTCTCGATGCCTTGATCCGCCTTGATGGGATGCAGCAGCTTATCACCCCGAGCGATTTCAGCCGACCTCTCGAGGGCGTCCCGGAATTGATCGATACAGCTGCGTACGCGCTGAACACGTTCCTTGCGCGCCTCCACAATGGCGCTCCGATGTTCCTCGATCACCTCAGGAGCCTCAGCCAGCGCGCGTTCAAGCTCTAAGACAGAAAGCTTGTCACGCGTTTGCACCGCCTGCGCAACCACAGCAAACCAAAGAGCCGTGTCATCGTGTGCAGAACCAAGAACATGGTCCAGCTCGTCCACATTTCCCGCTTTCGCAAGCTTCTCCGCAATCCCACTCAACTTGGTGAGCGCATACGCCAAAGCCCTCGATGTCGTTTGAGCGCAGGGGGCAACCTTTGACCACGCCGCTTCGTTCAACGTTCCCGTCTTACTGCGAATAGCTGCGGCCTCATCAAGCTCTAGCGCAACGCCCATAAGGTCTGCAATTGTCTGGTCTTTCTGGTCGCGCAGCAGATCGGAAACCTTCTCGTCAATATCGGCCAGATAATCGGTTATCTCCCTAATGGACTGTTCGAGCGCCATCTGCGCCATCATTCCGCCCACCCCTGCAGCCATTGCGGGGCTGAACAAGTCGCCCGGGCTCTCGAACTTAAGCCATTTGACGATCTGACCATTCTTCTTCTGCACGACACCAGGTTGGAGCGCGCCCTTCTTGCCGTATTGCTTCACCAGCTCTGCGGACTCTTTGGTCAGCTTGACCCAGCGACCGGACGATTCCGCAACTTCTCCGGCGACCTTGAGCGCAACGCCCGCCGTTCCAGCCGCTCGTACGGTAAAGGCGCGCGACGCAAGGTGATTGTCATTCAGAAAGGCTGTAATTGCCTTCTGGTCACCTAGGAACAGCAGGCCTTGTTCGTCGTTGATGACGGCTATCTCTTGAGAACTGTCCTTCTCCGCCATAGGCCCCCTCTGCATGCGTTGTCCACCCACCATGATAGTTCGTTCGCCATAGGACTGCGGCAGCCTCGTCGGACCTCCTTGACAGAAAAATGTCCCAACGAGGCGTTATGGTCCACTTGAAACAGTCTACGGAAGGAGGTGCATATGAGAAAGCGTATTGCCAAGCCAACCGTTCACTTTATGAACAGAGGCAGGCACGGCAATATTCACATTCCCCAATACCGAGTATACAAGAATGGCCATCTTCACCGTACGGGAACCAAAACCGTTCGATTCTAGCAGCTGGGGCACCGACCGCACTTGCGGCCGGTGCCCCATCAGGCATTGCGCTCTACTTGTAAAACGAAATGCCACCATGGAAATACTCACGCCAGCGCTGACATATCTCCTCATGGTTTGCCATGATGAAATCCATCACATCTGCCAGATTACGTCTGGTCAACTTGCTTCCATTGCTCGCAAGGATGCATCCACCGTTTCGTGTGAGCCAAATCTTCGTAGCATGTGGCGATGGGCGACCTTTGGCAACATGAACGTGAACAGGTTTTCCGTTTTCGCCCGTCCAGAAGAAAATGGCAAATCCTTGAAATAGGAACAACCTAGGCATGCGTCTTTGATGCTTCCCGTGCCAGTCGAAGGATTAGCGGCGCATTGTTGTGGATAAACGTGTTGAGGTACGTCATATCGTCATCAGTAAAACCCTCGATGCCCGACCACTCAAACGCCGGAAGCGTACAACGGGCTGTATCAAAACCCAGGTCGACGGGGCGCTCAATTGAGACTTCGACAACACCGTCATCCAAAACATTGGAGTAGGCAACTTGCGTTCCGTCTTCAAGTTCAACGTAGCTGTAGAACATGATGCACCTCCTCCTATATTGAAGTTGCCACTTCTCGCGCAGTGGCCGCGCTTCTTTACCCGTAGACGCGAATATGGGATAAAGGGCGCGAACGGGGCGGAGGGCGCGCGCTCCTCCTTGGGGTACGGCCCCT